>CAZHBQ010000026.1:0-18013 GCA_964530785.1 uncultured Methanobacteriaceae archaeon
AAAAAAATAGAAATAAGTGCTAAAAAAATTAATGTAGGTAAGTTAAAAGTAATTTTAAATAATAAGAAACCCAAATCCCCAAATATACAATTAAATTAATTATAAAGTTATTTTCAGACTGGTAATGTTTATTATAGAAAATATCCATTGAATTATGAAATTCATATAATAAACGCCTATTTTTACCACTTGCACCTTTATAATGAACAATACTACTCTTACCATAATAAACTACATCATAACCTAATTGTTTAATAGAATAACATAAATCAATATCTTCACCATACATGAAATATGATTCATCAAGACCACCAGATTTAATATAAACATCTCGTCTTATTAACATAAATGCACCCACTATACAATCAATAGAATATACTCCATTATCATCAAGGTATGATAAATTATACTGATTAAAACGTTTACTTTTTGGAAATAATTTGGATAAACCTAACATCCTATATAATGAAACTTTTACTGTTGGAAATGATCTTCTACATGCTTTATCAAGAGATCCATCAGGTAAAACTACTTTACAACCAAGAGCACCAACGTTCTTATTATTTTTTATATAATTTAATGTTTTACCAATAGTATCTTTTTTAACTATAACATCACTATTGAGCAATAATACATAATCTCCAGATGAATTTTTAAAACCAATATTATTTGCAACAGCAAAACCACTATTTGATGTATGAGCAATGAAACTTATCTTATTTTCATTTTCAAAGTTTTTAATCAAGTCATTAAGACTATTATCTGAAGAAGCATTATCTACAACGATAATTTCATAATCAATTTCATGTATTGTTTTAAGTAGTGAATTGATAGTATTTCTTGTTAATTCATAAGTACAGTAATTTACAATTATAATTGAAAGATCCATATTATCACACCTATAATAAATATCTAAATGTATTTATAATTAACAAAATTTCAAGTTGAACATATCTTTTAAAAGAAATATTAGTTGTTTTTGTTAAAGTATTTCTATCTTTAAAACCTTCTCTTACTCCTTTTAAATAATAATTCCCATATCCTTTTTTTAGGAAAAATAGATATTTTATTAAGATTCCAAAGATTATAAAAATGAAATTAATAATTTTCATCCATAAACTCATATTTTTATAAATCAAAAAAACATTATTTCTTGCTGATATTTCTATTTTAAATGGATTATATCTGGATCCTGATGTTGCACTACCATAATGATAAATAATAGAATTTGAAGAATAATATAATTTATATCCATGTAAACGTGCTCTTATACTTATATCCATATCTTCAACATAACTTCCAAAATTTTCATCAAAAAGTCCTATTTTAGAGAAAATATCACGTCGATATAAACTAGCTCCTGCACATGCACTGAAAACTTCACCATCATCCGAATATTTTTTTACTTGTTTATTGTATCCTCTTTTTTTACTCCATCCTAAAATTGTATATTCATCACCAGCATCCTCAATTAAGCTATGATCATTAAATTGAATCATTTTAGAAGATACTGCAAAAATATCTGGATTTGATTCTATGATATTAATTACTTCTTCTAAAGAATTTTCTGTAACTGTTGTATCATTATTTAAAAGATATACATATTCTGTTTTTGAAGCTTTGATACCTCTATTTACAGTATATGCAAATCCATGATTTTCTTTATTTTCAATTAAATTAATATCTGGATAATTTGTTTTAATAAACTCAACACTATCATCACTTGATCCATCATCAACTATAATTAATTCATAATTAGTTTTTAATAATTTTAAAGAAATTAATAAATCACTGAGTAAATCTTTATTATTATAATTTGGAATTATAATTGTTACTTGTGCTTGATTATCCATCAAAAATCAGCCCTTTTTTAGTTATAATTTAAATTTTTATATAAAAAAAGATATTAAAAAAAAAGTTAATAAATATAAAAAATATGAAACTATTTTTTATTTCTTACAAAATCCATATATCTATCACAGATATTATTTACTTCAGCTGATGCAACTATTTCTCCATGATCTAACCATATAGCTTTATCACACATTTCCCTAACTTGATCAATTGAATGTGATACAAATAATAGTGAAACATCACCATTCATTAATTCATTCATCCTATCTTTAGATTTTCTTTGAAAAGAAGCATCACCCACTGATAATACTTCATCCAAGATAAGTATATCTGGATTCACAGAAGTTGCTATTGAAAAGGCAAGGCGTGATTTCATACCAGAAGAATAATTTTTAACTGGAACATCAATAAAATCACCTATTTCTGAAAATTCAACAATTTCATCATACCTCTTATTCATATAAGATCTTGAATGTCCTAATAATGAGCCATTTAAATAAATATTTTCTGCTCCAGTATAATTTAAATCAAAACCTGCCCCTAAAGCTAATAAAGGAGCTATGTTTCCTTTAATGTCCACTGAACCTTTTGTAGGTTTCATAACCTGAGCAATTATTTTAAGTAAAGTACTTTTACCTGCTCCATTGAGCCCTATGAAACCTACTCTTTCACCTTTTTTTATATTTAAAGATATATTTTTTAAAGCCCAAAAAGATTGAAATCTAAGCTCTTTTTTAATTGCCTTAATAACATATTCCTTTAGATTATCTGTTTTTTCTTGATTAAGATTAAATTCCATAGATACATCTTTTACATCAACTACTGTCATTTTACCCATTATATCCCCTTTTACTATTTAGACTACTGACTGATTATACATATAGTATAAACCGATCTTGATACTTGTATAATAATAACATTCCAATTATTAATAATAAAAATGCACAAACTGTTCCAAAAATTAAAGTCGATATTGGATACATTTGTCCATATAAGAAACAATCTCTAAGACATACTATTAACTGATATAATGGATTAAAATCTTGTATAATTCTAAATGATGCAGGAACAATATCTGCTGGATAAAATATAGGCATACCATACATAAGCATCATTATAAATACGTTATACAAATATTCCATATCTCTAAAGAATACATTAAATGTTGCCATAATCAGACCTGCTCCTATTGTCATAATTATTAAAGCCAATATAGGTAAACTTGCAAAAACTATGTATATAGTAAATTTTACACCCAACACCAACATTATAACAAACAGAACTAATAATGATAACAGATAGGTTACAAAATTTGATAAAACCGCTGAAAGAACATACAAAAATTTTGGAACATATATCGTTTTCCAAATTCCTGAAGATCCCACTAAAGATTTCATTGCAGTTTTAGAACCATCTGAAAAAAGCTGAAATGCTAATAAACCAGTTAAATAGTATATAGGATAATTAGGAATTCTGTGAAATAGTGTTGAAAATACAATTGTTAATACAATCATTGATAATAATGGATCTAGGAAACTCCATAAAATTCCAAGAACTGATCTTCGATATTTAATTTTAATATCTCTTCTTACCAGTTCACCTAATAATGATCTGTAATTTTTCAAATCACTAATTACTTCCTTTAACATGTTACTCATATTCTAATGCCTCATATACCATTAAGTGAAATAGTTTGACCTCACATTATGTTTATAATATAAATAAACTTTAGTATTTCTTTTTTTGTTTAAAATATTGATATTATATATATGATTCCAGTTTTTTATATATTTCCATAATAAAAAATTTAAAAAGAATATTAAATATTGAAAAAGTTTTTTTTATAAAATAAATGATAGAAATACCTTTATTTCTCAATATAATAATCATATAATATTTTTCTCAAAGTATTTGCTCTTGATTGATATGTATGTTTTTCTAAAACTATTTTTTGTAATTGACTTATTTTTTCTTCCATTATATTCTGATTTTCTAAATAATATCTAAGTTTACTTTTTAATTCAGATTCTGAATGATACTCAGGTATCTTTCCATTAAATAACTCTTCATTACCTATTGATCCATTAGTTAAAACTAACTTTCCAGAAGCTAATGTATCAAATACACGACTATTTACTGACCCAAATTCACGTGTGACATGATTTGCATCATCCAAAACAATTTTTGTTGAAGAATAAACTTCTGGTATTTGTTCATATGATACAAAACCCTTAATATAATCTTTTAATTTAGATATGTGTTCCCAATTTATTCCATACAAATTAAAAGTATAATCTAACTCATCTGGATTTAAACATTGAATAATATCCCTATTACTACCCCAATAACTTCCTGTAAAACAATAATCACAAATATAATCTTGATTTACACATATATCTTGATTAAACATAGAAGGATCTGTTGCAAGTGGATAGAGGTGTGCTTTTTTTAATGTTTTTTCTTCAATAAAATCACATGACTTTTTACTACTTGCTAATATAATATCATAATTATCAAAATATGATTGATCAGTCCATCTTTCAAACCAATTTCTAAGCCATGCAATCGTAACAAGATTACTATTTTTTGAATAGATTTTATTTAAATTATATCTGTCAAGAAGTGAAATTACAACATCAATATCAGCATCAATAAAATACCAATTTTTATGATCATTTGAATTTTGAGACAAATATTTAATATTCCATCCAAAAGATTTAATATTTTTTGCAAGAGTTAAAGCTGTAAAATAATCTCCTGCTGTTGTATTTGCATCACTTTGAGTTACAACAAAAGCAACTGTAAGAGGTTTATCTGAAAAAAGATTATTTGAGTTTATTTTATCTTGATAAAATTCTCCATAGATATACTTATCCCATAATTTATGAAATACTTCATGATCATTATTATTTATACAATTATTTGGTTTATGATATATTTTAATAGATGAAGTAACATAATTTTCATAACCTTTTTTATATAATTTTAAAGAAAGGTCAATATCCATATATTTTTCAGAATATTTTTCTGAAAATTCCTCTTCCATAAAAATACTTTTTTTAATAAATAAACATGATTTAGGAACACCAATTACATGTGAAATATTATTTTTATCAAAACTAACTACTTTAGCATGATTTTTATAAAAAGGTTCTATATAATCTCCATCAACTTTAAAATAAAAACCTTCAGATTCAGTTTTATACGAATAATTCTCATGTGTAGTATTTGTACAATCAGGATCTATTTGATGCACACCAAGAATTCCAATATTTTTTTTAGATAAATAAATATTCATTAACTTAGATAATAATCCTTGAAAAACTATACAAGAACTATCTAGAAATAAAAGATAATCACCATTTGCTTTGTGTGATGCTATATTATTTAATGATACATAATTTTCACCAGATAATATTAAAATTGATAAAGATTCATAATTATTTACAACTGAAGATGCTGTGTTATTATCCATATCTACCACAATTATCTCAAAATTAGGATAATCTTCATCTGATGAAAAATAATCTAATAAAATAGATAAATATTTTGTATCATAATTAGAAATAATTACTGATATAAAAGGAGTATTATCACTAAAAAAAGAAATATTTTGATTATTATTTTCTTCAATTATTTTTAAATTAAGATTATCTATTTCCTCTTCTGATAAAACATCGACAAAATCTTTTTTTTCAAAAATCCTATTATGAACTATATATTTAAAAATAGATATTGAATCATCAAGATTATGTTTAAATGTTCTTAATTTATTAAATTGATCAGTATTTTTTATAAATTGAGGTACTTTCAATAAATACTCCCCCATATCTTAATATTATAATATATTATTTCTTAATTTGATAAAATATTTTTCTTAAATTTACATATTATTATTTAATAAGTTTGTTAAATAATATAATATTATAAAATAAATTTGATGATAATATGGTATCAAAAAAGAAAATATTATTAATAATAATTCTAGCTATTATTGTAGTAGTTGGAGCTTATTTCCTAATAAATTACCATCAAAGTAAAGAAACATTTTCTGGAAATCATAATATTCTAGTATTATGTTCAGACACGTCTGAAAATAGGCCAGGAATTGGTTCTGTAGATATGGCATTTGTTATTGGACTAAATGATGGACAATTAGGTAATATTACACCTGTTTATCCAGGAGGATTAGCTCATCCAACATTACAACCAACTGCAGATATGAAAGCCGAAGGAGTAGATAAATATTATCTACATGACTCTTTATGGAGTTCAGATCTAGAAAATGGAACAAAAATAGCTCAAGAAATCGTAGAATATCATACAGGAATGTCAACTGATATTGTATTAGTAGTTACACCAACAGCAATTGATGCTATGTTAGATGCGGTTGGACCTGTATATTCAGATGGAGAAGAAGTAAGTAATATAAGTTCTATTGACTTTTTAAGAGAAGATCAATCAAATAATGGTGCAACTAGAGGTGACTCAGTAGAAAATCTTGCAAAAGGAATAAAAGAAGCAGCAGAGAAAAACGGTAAAAAACCAGATTTGATAAAAGTAGCATTAGAACAATATACACAAGGAAATATAAAAGCTGTACCAGAAGATAAATTTACACAATTTGTATCATATGAAGGAATGGAAAGTATACTCGGATAAAGAGTATTACCATCCCACTAACTTTTTTTTATAAATTTAATAATAAATCTAGATTAAAACTAGTTTTCATCATAATTATAAATCCATTTACCATGCCCTGGACATAATAAATAATCTTTAGATTTTTCCATAATTTTAATTCTACATATTTTTGATTTATCAGAATCAGTATTTACACTTGTCATTAAATATGGTGCTAATAAATTAAAATCATATTGTTCTTTTGAAAATCCTTTAACATTTACAAATATATCCCCTGTGAAGAATAGTTTATTTTCTTTATCTACTAAAATAATTTCTCCTTTCACATGACCACCATTTGATTCATAGATATCAAAATGTATATCATTGAATACATATTCACCTATTTTTGTAAATGGTTCATCATCATATTTATTTCCAATAATTTTTAATTTTAACATATCAGGTGTATTATATTTTGAGATTATTCTATCTAATTTTATGTATGGTTCATGTAATGGATTTTGTTCTCTGAAATTATTCTTTCTTTCTTTTTCAAGTTTAAAGTTAATAAATGTATTTTCACTTACATATATATTATCAAATAAATCAGCAATACCTACATGATCCATATCCCCATGTGTTAAAATTATATCTTTTTTCATATTGTTGAAGTTTGGAAATAGTTCTAAGAATATTTTTACCATTTCATCTTTATAACAAGCAAATCCACAATCAATAAATAATAATTCATCATTTGTATTTAATATATACGTATTACTTCCACATGGTGGCTCTATTATATATAATGTTGTTTTATTTGTAATTTCTTTTTTATCAATAAAAGCTTTGAAATTGTCGTCTTTATAATCTACTGTGAAACTTGCAAACTTTCGTATTGTATTAAATGTTTTGAAATAATTTTCATTTTTTTCCTCAAGGATTTGTAATATTTTATTTGAGTTATTTATAACCACATTTGTCTCTTCTTGATTTAATGAAAGCATATTTTTCATTTCATTTCCAAAATTATGATAGAATACTGTGTTATCTATCACTTGTTCGTTTGTATCGTAGCTTATTGAGGTTATTTCACAAAATTGTGATACTTCATCCAATATTTGTTTTATAATTTTTGCATTTTCAATTAATATTCCTACTTTCATATATTGATATGGTGTACCATTTTCTTGTGTATTTACATAGGATATATTTACTTCATGTTTTCTAAAAACTTCTAAAATCTTCTCTACTGTACCTGGAATATCTAATATTTTCAACACTACTAACATATCCACAGGTTCTCCTGATTTTTTATATAAGTAATTTTTTTCTTCTAATTGTTTTGAAATATTTGTTATATCTTCATCAGTTGCGTATACTTCAATAAATGTAGTATGTACATCCACTATTTTATTATAACTTAATCTTGTAATATTTCCATTATTTTTTGAAATAATAGAACATGCTTCAAGAAGAGATCCTGATTTATCTAATAGTTTTAGAATGAATGTTTCACTTTTCATTTTTTTATACCTCTGAAGTTATTGAAAGTTATATTATAAGTTAATTTTTAATTTATATTAATTTATCCATTATAACAAAATAATCAATATTATATTAAAAAAAAAAAGAAGATGAAAAAAAGGTTTTATAGGATGTTGATTTACAATTCTTTTGCAGCTATTTTAGCTTCTTCCATTATTTCTTGTTCATTTAATGTTGTAAGTTCTTTATTTTCTAATAAAATTTTTCCATCACATATTACAGTATCTACATCTGATCCTAGTGCTGAATATATTATATTACTAAGTGGATTTGATAAAGGTGTCATATGCGGTGTTTGTATGTCAACTAATATTATATCTGCAAGTTTTCCTTCTTTTATCTCTCCAGCATCCACCCCTAATGCTTTTGCACCATTTTTTGTTGCCATGGAAAATGTTGCTTGTGCTGGAAGTACTTTTGGATCTAATGTATTTACTTTTTGTAGAAGTGCTGTTAATTTCATTTCACTAAACATGTCTAAATTATTATTTGATGAAACTCCATCTGTTCCTATTGTTGCATTAATATCATTTTCAAGATATGTGTTTATTGGTGCTATTCCTGATGCTAATTTCATATTACTTGATGGATTATGTGATATTGATACTTGTTTTTCTTTAAGAATACTCATTTCATCAGAAGTTGTCCACACTCCATGAGCTGCTATTGTATTTTCATCTAATGCATTGATTGAATCTAAAAATTCAAATGGTGTTTTTCCTGTATTTTCTTTAATTGTATCTACTTCTTGTTTTGTTTCTGATACATGAATATGTAGTTTTAAATTATTTTTTTGTGATAGTTCTGCTGATTGTTTTATCAACTCTGCTGAACATGTATTTGGGGCATGTGGAGCTACTGCTACTTGTACTCTCCCATTTGCAGTATTATGACAGTTTTTTATGAATTCTTTTGTTACTTTAAGTTCTTGTTTTCTTTTTTCATCATCAAATAAATCAATCATACCATATCCTAAAAGAGCTCTTATTCCTGATTCATCCACAGCTTTTGCTGTTTGTTCCATGTGAAAATACATGTCATTAAATGTTGTTGTTCCAGTTTTAATCATTTCAGCCATTGCTAAACGTGATCCTGCATATACTAATTCATCAGTTAAATTTGCTTCTCTTGGCCATATATACTCATTTAACCATGTTTGTAAATCTTGATCATCACCAACACCTCTTAGTAATGTCATAGCTACATGTGAATGTGTATTTACAAGCCCAGGCATTGTTATTTTATTTGATCCATCAATTACCTTATCTGCATCATCATTTGATAAATTTTTACTAATTTCCTGAATTTTATTATCTACAATTAATATTGATCCTTTTTCTATTGTATCAGAAATTATTATTGTATCTTTTATTAGTATACTTGTTGTTTCTTTCATATTATCTACACCATTTTATTATTAAATATATTTTTAAACTTTTTTTATTAAATAAATTATTAATATCTAGTTTTATTATTTTTTTAAATTTTATACCAATTCCTTAGATTTTTTATATAAAATTCTATTTTTTAAGATAATCTTTCAAAAATTTAATAAAAATTGTTAAATTTTTTATTAATTAATTAAAAAGATTTTTAGATACTATTAAATAAAATAAACAAAATAAATATTAATTATAAAATTTAAGGAGTGAAAATATGAATTACAACCCACCATCAGATGTTATGATTTATGATACCACTCTCAGAGATGGAGAACAAACACCTGGTGTTACGATAACAACTGATGAAAAAATTACAATTGCAGAAAAATTAGATAAACTTGGAGTTGATGTTATCGAATTGGGTTTTCCTGCTGCATCACTTGGTGAACAAGAAACCTTCAAACAGGTAACCAAACTTGGATTAACATCACAAATAAGTGGTCTTGCTAGAGCTTTACCAAAAGATATTGATAAAGCTATTGATTCTGGCGCAGATTATATTCATACATTCATTGGAACATCACCACTTCACAGAGATTACAAACTCAAAATGAGTAAAGAAGAAATATTAAATCAAGCAGTGACAGCTGTTGAATATATTAAAGATCATGGAATAACAGCTGAATTTTCATGTGAAGATGCAACAAGAACAGAACTTGACTATCTTCTTGAAGTTTATGGTGCTGTTCAAGATGCAAAGGTTGATAAAATTAATGTTCCTGACACTGTTGGAGTTACTATTCCCATTAAGATGAATGAACTCATAACAAAAATTAATGAAAAAATTAATGTTCCTATTAGTGTTCATTGTCACAATGATTTTGGACTTGCTGTTGCAAATACATTAGCTGCTATTGAAGCTGGTGCTAGACAAGCTCAATGTACAATTAATGGTCTTGGTGAAAGAGCTGGAAATGCATCTCTTGAAGAAATTGTTATGGCTTTAACAAAATCATATAATATCAATACTAAAATAAATACACAACTTCTTGTAAATACTTCAGAAACAGTATCTCGTATAACAGGAGTTAAAATGCCACCAAACAAAGCAATTGTTGGTGAAAATGCTTTTGCACATGAAGCAGGTATTCATGTTCAAGGAATTCTTGCAAATAGTGAAACATATGAAGCTTTAAAACCTGAAGAAGTCGGTCATAAAAGAAGAATTGTTCTTGGTAAACTAACAGGAGCTAATGCTGTACGTGCAAAACTTGATGAGTATAATATTAATTTATCAGAAGAACAATTTGATGAATTATTTGCTAAAATTAAATCTCTTGGTGATACTGGTAAAAATATTACTGATATTGATTTTAGATCTATTGCAGAAGCTATTCAAGGAAAACCTACTGAAGAAAGAATTAAACTTCTTGGTATTAGTGTAATGACTGGAGATAATACTGTTCCTACTGCTACAGTAAAATTAGATATTGATGATGAAATAAAATATCGTGCAGAAACTGGAGTAGGTCCAGTAGATGCTGCTCTTAAAGCTATCCAATCACTAGTTAAAGAAATTGTAAATATATCTCTTGAAGAGTATCATATTGAAGCTATTACTGATGGAACTAATGCACTTGCAGAAGTATTTGTTATCACAGTTGATGAAGAAGGTAATAAAGCTACAGGAAGATCTACACACGAGGATATAGTTAAAGCAAGTATTGATGCAATTATAAGTTCAATTAATAAACTTTTAATGCTTAAAAACTAAATAAAAGTTATAATATTAATTTATATTGATTAAAAATTAAAAATAGATTGATAATACAATGTAGATAGTATTAAATATATCAAAAAATAAAAATAGTTAATAAGCTATAAAATTATAGTTTACTTTAATGGAGGAAATCTAAAATGGCAGAAGAAAATATTGTATACATTGGAAATAAACCAGTGATGAACTATGTATTAGCTGTAGTAACACAAATGAACAGCGGAGTAACAGAAGTAATATTAAAAGCAAGAGGCCGAGCTATAAGCAGAGCTGTAGATGTTGCTGAAATTGTAAGAAATAGATTTATTTCAGACGTTGATATCGAAAGTATCGACATAAGTACTGAAGAAATCGTTGGAAACGAAGGAACCTCCTCCAACGTATCAGCAATTGAAATAAAATTAAGCAAATAAATTCAAACTATAATAAAATGATAAAAAATTTAATTTTTTATAATTAAATTTTTTTTTTAAAAAACAAATATAACAACCCTTATATAAAAAAAACTATTTTTCAAAATAAAATTTATAAACTCTTTTTCTTAAAAATTAAAAAATAAAATATTAAATAATATAATAAAATTAAAAAAAAAGAAATGGAGAAGAATTAGAAATTTATCTATTTATGATTAAATTTAAATTTCTTAAGTATTGATAAAACTGCTGCTATGATCACAATAAGTACTACAATATAATAAGTATATACACTTACTGGACCTATTTGTTGATCAGTATTTAATGCATATACATAACCATCTTCTGAAGCCATGAATAATGATCCACCACTAGTTACAGCTGATGATGAAGCACCCGCAATATTAGGTAAATATCCAGGATTATAACTCCAGAATGAATCTCCAGTAAACTTATTATACATTTCCATACTTCCAGAACTTGTTCCTACTGCAATATTATTTCCAAATATTGAAGGTGTTGAATTAATAGAACTTCCTGTTGAAACTTCCCACTTTTTAAGTCCATCTCTCATATCAAGTGCTAAAATATCACCTTCAGATGTACCTACATAAACAGTAGATTGTCTTTGATCAATTGATACTGATGAATCTACTTCTGAAGCTGCATTATATTCCCATACTTCTTCACCATTATCAGTATTTAATGCATATACTTGATTATCTTCAGATCCAACGTATACTTTACCATCAGATACTGCTGGAGATGATCTTACAACATCACCTGTAGTAAATGTCCATTTTACAGATCCATCATTTATATTAATTGCATAAACTTTATTATCATCTGAACCAATGTATAATGTATCACCTTCAATTACTCCTGAAGATTCTACTGAATCACCAGTTTTACATTTCCATGCAACTGAACCATCATTTCTATTTAAAGCATATACGTAACCATCATCAGATCCAAAATATACTTTTGATGAATCAATTACAGGAGAAGATTTTATACTATCTTCAGATTTAAACTTCCAATTAAGAGCTCCAGTATTTGCATTGTTTGAATATAAATATCCATTATCTGCTCCAACATATATAGTATCTCCTGAAACTGAAGGACTATTCCATATTGCAGAATCTGTATCATAACTCCAGGTTTGATTTCCATCTTGAGCATCTAAATCATATAATATTCCTTCATCTGTTCCAACATAAACTTGATCCCCACATAATACAGGAGTGGAAGTTATTGAACCATTCAATTTTACTGCCCATGTTTGTGTAGAATATGAAGTATCTTGTGATACATATCCAGTATGTCTTGCATTGTTTTGGAACATTGACCATTCAGCTGCTGAAGATGATGATATTGTTGCAAATAAAAGACATGTTACTAATAAACATATTCCTATTTTTTTCATATTAATTTTCATTCTAACCACCTTAATTATATATCTCTATTAAATCTGGATACACCAATAATAAAGAATAAAAATGTAAATCCAAGTAATATTAAAAGATCTACTGCAATACTACCTAATCCTGCACCTTGTAACATTACTGCTCTGAAAGCATCGTTAGCATATGTTAATGGTAAGAAATATGCTATTTTTTGTAATATCCATGGCATTGTTTCTGTTGGGAAGAATACCCCACATATAAACATCATAGGCATTGCAATTGGCATTACTATTTGAATATAGTCTTCTTGAGTTTTTGCTGTAGCTGAAAACATCATTCCGAATCCAACAAAGCATAATACTGAAATTAAGATTAATAAGAATAATAATAGTAAATTACCTTTAATTATTACACCAAACAATATCGTTGCTGATAATATTAATACTAATGCACTTATTAATTGTCTTACTACTTGTGATGTTATTTTTCCTGCAAGAACTGTTGGAATACTTGTTGGTGTCATGAATAATCTCGCTAATTCCCCACGTTCACGTTCACCTGCAATAGTATTTCCCATTGTCATCATTGATGACATAAACATTGACATTGCAAGAACTCCAGGCAATAAAAAATCAATATAATCTAAATCACCATATATTTTATTTACTTGTAATTTTATTGATTGAACTGTTGAATCAATGACATTAGTTTGAGTATTAGCTGCTACTTGTTCTGTACTAATTTCTTCAGATAATGAAGCAAATATTTTTTGTGTTGTTGGAACCAGTGTTTGTGTTGTCATTTGATCTGATGAATCTATATAAAGTACTGCATTTTTAGTGTTACTATCTTCAAAATCAGGTGATAATATTATTGCTGCCTTATATTTTCCATTATCAACATCTTCTTTTGCTTGATCTGGATCCGTTACTATGTCTTTAATATCATATGTTTGATCTTCTTTTAAAACATTGATTACTTGATCTGTAATATCCCCAGCTGATTGTTTTACTATTATAACAGGAGTATTTTCAACAGTTCCTCCCATACCCCAACCACATAATGCTATCATTAATATCGGAAATAATATAACAGATGCAAATTGAACTTTATGTCTCCATAATGTAAGAAGATCTTTTTTAATCATCCATTTTACTTTTTTAATTTCCATCTTTAATTTCTCCTCTTTTTTTAGCTGTGATAGCTACAAAAACATCTTCTAAAGTAGGATCATTTGTTTTGATTGAAGCAATATTACCACCATTAGTAAGTATTGCTGTGATTACATGATTTACTGATGTTTCTGAACGTTTTAATGATATATTTAAACGTCCATTTCCAACATAATCTACTTTTTCTACAACATCTAACTCATTTATAGATACTATCATATCTTCATTTATATTTGAAACCATTACTGTGATTTCTTCATTTTCATCAGTGAGTGATGCTTTAAGTTCACTAATTTCTTCTTGATTTTCAATTCTTCCTTCTTTTTCAAGATCAGTGATTAGATGTCTTATTCTAGTATTATTTTCTTCTCTATTTTCAAGTAATTGATCTTTAAGACCTTGAGGAGTATCATGTGCTACTACACGTCCAGAATCAATGATATTTATTGAATCACATATTTTATCTACTTCATACATATCATGAGAACATAAAATAATTGTGTTTCCATTTTCATTTAATTCTACCATAAGATCCCATAGAACTTTTTTTGTTGTTGGATCTAATCCTACAGTAGGTTCATCTAAAAATAATAAATCTGGATTATGTACTAAACTTGCTACTACTGATGTTTTTTGTTTCATACCACCAGATAAATTTTTTACATATTTATTTTGAGCATAACTAATATCTACTAAATCAAGTAGATCATCTATTTTCTTATCTTTAATTCTAGGATCTACATTATAAAAATCAGCACATAATTCAACATTTTCTCTTACTGTTAAATCTTTATATAAGCTTACTTGTTGAGGAACCATACCAATTCTATTTCTTACTTCATCTGGTTCTTTTGAAACATCAAATCCTGCAACTTTTGCTTCTCCACTTGTTTTTGGAATAAGGCATGTTAACATTTTGATACTTGTTGTTTTACCTGCACCATTTGGACCTAATATTCCACCTATAGTTCCTTTTTCAATAAATAGATTTAAATTATCTACTGCTTTAAAACCATTATAATCTTTAAGTAAATTATGTGTTTCAATAGCATATTTCATCTATTCACCTCCATTTTTAAAACTTTTATCATTATATAACATATCATTCATAAATGAGATTAAAGTATTATTCTGAGGACCTTCTTTAATATGTGATTTTATTGAATCTAATAAATTTAAACCATTTTCAGTTATTTCATACATTTTAACCTTTTTCTTTCCATTAAGTTCTTCTGAACTTTTATTAGATCATCCTTTTCTAATGAATGCAATATTGGATAAATAGTACTGCTGTGTACAACTTTATCTCCAGGTATTGTTGCGGCTGCTTCATTAATTTCAGATATTATAGCATAACCATGTATTTTTTCTCTACTAATTAACCATAATATGAATATTTTACGTACCCCTTTCATTAGTGAAAAAAGGAATTTTTTATTAGAATTAGAATCAGCTAGGTCACTTTTTTTATCCTCAGCAACCATTGAAAATATCCTCCTTGTTTTAAATTAACATAATATAATATTCATTTTAAGTACAAAATATATATGTATAAAATATTATATATAATTTAGTTGATATATAATAAAAAATACAATACCAGACTAATACAAAGAACATAAATAATTAAATAAAGAAATAATAATTAAAAAAAAAGAACACCAAAAAATAAGGAATAAAAAATATGACAAGTGAAGTATTCTATGTAAATATTACAAATAAAGAAGAATCAATTAAAATACAAGAATTAATAAACAAACTAGATTTCACAAAAAAAGTCCAAGAAAATGATAAAGTTGCAATAAAAACACCAATATACGATATAGAAAATAAAGGACACATGGAAGAGAGATATCTTCAAGAAATACTCAAAGTACTAAAAAATACAAAACCATTCATATACGACACAAAGACAATTAATTCAACCAATAAAAGTAATGATTTATATAAAAATACAAATATTGAAATAAAAACATCAAGTGATAAACAAAATGAAATAAAAATAAATCAAACAATATTTGATAAAATAAAAATAGATCAAATACTCGATGAAAGTGATTTTTTAATAGTAATAAGTATATTTAAAGCTCATCATATTGCAGGTCTTGGTGGAGCAATAAAAAATTTAGGTCTTGATTGTGCTCCATATAACGAAAAAATTAACCATTACAAACAAGCAGCACCATTTATTTCAAAGATAGGATGTCTTGCATGTAAAGTATGTATTGAAGAATGTCCACAAAACGCAATATCCCTCAATTCAATTGCAGTTATTGATTATGATAAATGTATTGGATGTAATAAGTGTGTTGAAATTTGTCCTAAAGATACAATAATGATAAACAGAATAAAATCAGATGAATTTAATCAAGCAATATGTGAATATGCCTATGGAATTAATGAAAATAAAAAAGATAAAATATTATTTATTAATTTCTTAACAGATATTAGAGTTGATAATGAATCAAATACCCCAAGTAATAAAAAAATAGTTAATGATATTGGAATTCTTGCAAGTTATGATCCTGTTGCACTTGATAAAGCAAGTTATGACTTAATTAACAAACAAGAAGCAAATAAAGATTCTGATCTTAAAAGTAATTATAAAGAAGGAGAAAATAAAATTAAAGGATTATGGCGTACTATTGATCCTGAAATTCAACTTAAAAAAGCTGAGAATTTAAATATTGGAAGTCAAGATTATAAATTAATTAAAATATAAATATGATATTATGAGAGAAATAGAAGAAATAAATAAGAAATTAGAAGATAATAACTATATTTCAAATAATCATATCAACACTACATTATTTCTAGCATTAACATTAAAAAAGCCAATATTAATTGAAGGACCACCCGGAACTGGTAAAACAGAGCTTGCAAAAACAATAGCTGATAGTTTTGATAGAGATTTCTTCAGAATACAATGTTATGAAGGTATTACTTTTGAACAAGTTGTAGGTGAATGGAATTATCAAAAACAATTATTATACTTAGAATTAGCAAGAGAAAATAAGGAAGATTTAACTATATTTTCAAATGAATTTTTTATTCAAAGACCTCTTCTTACTGCTTTTAGTAATGAAAAACCATCAGTATTATTAATTGATGAGATTGATAAAGCAGATGAAGAATTAGAAAGTTATCTATTACAAGCTCTTGGTGAAAAAGAAATAACAGTAAATGATTTAGACACATTTAAACTTAAAAATGATTTAATTGTAGTTCTTACATCTAATGCTCAACGTAGTTTACTTGATGAAACTAAGGATAGATGTTTATATTTATATATTGATTATCCAGAATATGAACGAGAAGTTGAAATTATTAATAAAAGAGTTCCTTTAGCTGATAAATCTCTTGTTAATAATATTGTTGAAAAAACTCAGAAAATAAGAAAACTAGATTTATCTAAAAAACCTTCAATAAGAGCTACAGTTGATTGGGTTGAATCATTAATTGCATTAAACCAAATTCCACCGACACGTGAAGCTCTTGAAGATACATTAAATGTAATTGCTAAAAATCAAGAAGATAAAGAAAAAATTATTAAAGAAGTACTCAATAAGATCTAAACTTTATCTTCTTCTCTTTTTATTATTTTAATTAATGAAGCTATTGAATCTATAACAAAATCAGCTTGATTTAAAAGTGAAGTTGGTAATTCTTCTTTTTGTTCTAAGGTTAATACTCCAATATCTGCTTGTTTTATTGCTAACTCATCATTAGTATTATTACCAACCATATAGACATAATTTCCATTTTCTTGTAATCTTTTAACAACACTTGCTTTTCCTTCAATATTCATAGTATCAAAAACATTTGAAAATGGTATTTT
>CAZHBQ010000027.1:0-17876 GCA_964530785.1 uncultured Methanobacteriaceae archaeon
TTAATTTCATCTTCTGATATTTTTTCAAATCCATAGAAGAATCCTGAAATTATTAACCATAAACCAATAATCATTCCAAGATAAATTGGATTTTGAACATATAATCCTATAATTATGTATAAAAGACCAAATATTATATCATTAATTCCCATACCTTTTTTAGGTTTAAATCCATTTGCTGTAATTAGATTCATAATACCTGAAATTAATAGTATAAGACCTAATAGGTATATGATAACACTAGCAATTATAACAACTGATATTGGATTAAATATTAATAATGCGCTTAATATTATTGAAATCATACCAAGTATTATATTAATAGAAGCTCCCCATTTATTAAATTTAAATTGTTCTGTTGCTGTGGTAAAAAACATTATTGCTACAAATAATAACATAAATGCTGTTATAACACCTATTGTAAATGTAGAAATAAAAGGGAATGCCATTGCAAGTATACCTAATAATACTAAAATAATAGATGTAACTGTTATATTAAATTTTTCTGATACCATTTAAATCACCAACTAATTTATTTTTTATCAACAAGTATCATAAGACAAAAAATACTATTTATACTTTATTAACATAAAAATCATATTACGCCGTTATACGTTCAAATAATAAACAATAATAGATTTTAAGTTTAAAAATAATTTAAAATATCTGAAAAATAAAAGTAAATAAAATTATATTTTAAACTAATACGGAAAATATAAAAAAATAATAAAACAAATATATTACATAGTGATTTTATTTGAAAATTTATACCGTATTTGTTGAACCTAAAACATCAGGAAACATTGGATTTCTTGCAAGATGTATGAAAAATTTTGGATTAAAAAAAATGATTTTAATAAATCCATGTGAACTTAAAAATGATGCATATTATCAAGCTATGCATGCTAGAGAATTAGTACAAGATGCATTAATTTATAATTCTCTTGATGAATTTATTAAAGATAAAAAAATAACTTCTGTAGTTGGAACTACAGGTACCCCTGGGGGAAGTTATAATATTCCAAGAATACCTATTACACCTGAAGAATTAGGAAAAACAATAGATGTTAATGGTAATGTTGCTCTACTATTTGGGCGTGAAGGTGACGGGTTGAGTAATCATGAACTAGAATTATGTGATGTTCTTGTTACAATACCTACTAGTGATGAATATCCAATTATGAATATTACTCATGCAGCTACAATAATTTTTTATGAAATATTTAAAAATCAGAAGAAAGACTATCCTGTAGAGGATATTGATATTGCTGAATATGAAGATAAAGAAGTTTTAAGTAATCTTACAGATGATATTGTAAGTAAACTAGACTATCCAGATCATAAACAAAAACAAGTAAGAATATTACTTAAAAGAATAATTGGAAGAGCTTTTATGACAGGACGTGAACTCCGTACATTACGTGGAACATTAAATCGTATAAATAAAAGAATCAATAAAGAATATAAGGAATGAAACTGATGGCCATACTTAGTGACATTGATATAAAAAAATACCTAGATGAAGGTAAAATTGTAATTGATCCTATAAAAGATGAAAAACAGATTCAACCATCATCAGTCGATTTAAGGATAGGGAATGAATTTAAAGGATTTAAAATAATAACAAAACCATATATTGATCCTTTTGATGATACTGATCTTGAATCATATATGAGTTCAATTACTATAGATGATGATCAACCATTTATTATACATCCTGGAGAATTTACTTTAGCTACAACATACGAAACTGTAAAACTTCCTGCAGATATTGTTGCAAGAGTAGAAGGAAGATCATCCATGGGAAGATTAGGTGTTACAATGCATGTAACAGCTGGTTATATTGACCCTGGATTTGAAGGTAAAATAACTCTTGAAATATCAAATATTGGTAAAATGCCTGTAGCATTATATCCAGGTCAAAGAGTATGTCAAATTGTTTTTGAAACAATGACTTCACCATCAGTAAAACCATATGGTCATGAAGATAGAGACAGTAAATATATGGGACAAAAAGGACCACAAGTAAGTAAAATTAAACAAGATTTTGATATTAAAGGAGGCAAATAATGGGAAATGAAGAAATGATGAGTATTTCAAAAAAAAGAGGATTTTTATATCCATCATTTGAAATATATTCTGGAGTTGCAGGATTTTATGATTATGGACCACTTGGTGGTGTTTTAAAAAATAACATAATGAATCTATGGAGAAAATATTACGTTAACAATGAAGGATTCTATGAAATAGAAGCACCAACAATTATGCCAAGAGATACACTCAAAGCATCAGGACATGTAGATAATTTTACAGATCCTATGACACAATGTAGTGAATGTAATGAAGTTTATCGTGCAGATCATATTATTGAAGATGCAATCAACAAAGAAGTTGAAGGACTTCCTGATGAAAAATTAACTCAAATTATTGAAGAAAATAATATTACTTGTGATAATTGTGATGGAAAATTAGAACCTGTTCAAAGTTATAATCTAATGTTTAAAACACAAATTGGTGTAAGTGGAAAACAAACAGGATTCATGAGACCAGAAACTGCACAAGGTATTTTCATAGCATTTAAAAGAATAAGTAGATTCTATAAAGATAAACTTCCATTTGGAATAGTTCAACTAGGAAAATCTTATAGAAATGAATTATCACCAAGACAAGGAGTAATAAGACTTAGAGAATTTACACAAGCTGAAGCTGAAATATTTGTTGATCCAAGTGATAAAACTCACAGATATTATGAAAACATTAAAGATTTCACACTAAAATTATACAGCCAAGAAGAACAATTAAATGATAAAGAACCTATCATAATTTCAGTAAAAGATGCAATTGAAAATAATATTGTTTCAAGTCAAACTCTTGTATATCAAATTGTACTTGCAAGTAAATTCCTTAATGATCTTGGAATACCAGAAGAAGCAATACGATTTAGACAACATCTTCCTGATGAAATGGCTCATTATGCTATAGATTGTTGGGATGCTGAAGTAAAAACTGACCAATATGGTTGGGTTGAAATTATTGGTATAGCAGATCGTACTGATTTTGACTTAAAATCACATATTGAACATTCAAAAGAAGATTTATCTGTATTTAAAGAATATGATACTCCTGAAACAGTAACAACAACAAAACCTTCATTTAATATGAAAAAATTTGGTCCTGTATTTAAAGGAGATTCAGCTAAAGTAAAAGAATTACTTGAAAATACTGATCCTGAAGTAATTCTTGAATCATTCAATAAAGATGGAAATTATAAATTCCAAATTGAAGATAAAGAATATGAAATTGATGAATCATTTGTTAAATTTGAAACAAAAGAAGAACAAATTAAAGGAGAAAGAATAGTACCTCACGTTATTGAACCTTCATATGGTATTGATCGTATAATTTATTCAACTCTTCTTCATGCATATACTGAAGATACAAATGATGAAGGAGAAAAAAGAGCATATCTTAAAATACCTGCTAAAGTAGCTCCAATTAAAACAGCAATATTACCTCTTGTAAATAAAGAACCACTTACAAAAATTGCAGAAGATATTGAAATAACTCTTCGTCAAAACAATATTATTTCATCATTTGATGGAAGCGGAACAATAGGACGTAGATATGCACGTGCTGATGAAATTGGAATTCCTTATGCTATAACAATTGATTATGATACAATTGATGATAATAAAGTAACAATAAGAAATAGAGATAGTTTTGAACAAAAAAGATTACTTATATCAACATTACCATCAATTATTTCTGATTTAATTGAAGATAATATTAAATTTGAAGATATTAACGAATAAATGAGGAGTTTATTATGATTATTGATGCACATATGCATGCAGATACAAGACCTATTGAAAACTTTAAAGATATGAAAATGGCAGGAGTAGAAGCTGTTGTTGCTTGTGCTCATGATCCTTTAGAGATGAAACAATCAAATGTTACAATTGAACATTTAAATAGAATTGTATATGATGAACCAAAAAGAATATCTAAACATAACGTTAAGCTCTATGCTGCTGTAGGTGTACATCCTCGTGCAATACCTATGGATTATGAAAATGTTATCAAAAAACTTCCTGAATATATGAAAGAAGAACATGTAATTGCAGTAGGTGAAATTGGTTTAAATTCAACAGCAAATATTGAACAAGAAGTATTTGTAAAACAGTTACAGTTTGCTGATGAAAATAATTATAATGTAATTGTACATACACCTCGAGTAAATAAAGCAGAGGTTGTAAAAACAACAATTAACTTAATTGATGAAAATATTAATCCAAAAAATGTACAACTTGATCATATTGATTATTCAATTGTTGATATGGTTATTGATAAAGAGTATAATTTAGCAATAACAGTACAACCTGAAAAAATGTCAGTAGATGATACTGTAAATATGCTTGATGAGTATGGTTTTAATAAATTTGTTTTAGATAGTGATATTAGTTCTGCTCCATCAAATCATATGGCTCTTCCAGAAACAAAACATAGTTTAGAACAGAAAGGATTTAAAAAACAAGATATTAATAAAGTCTTATATGAAAATGTTATTAAGTTTCATAACTTAAAAATATTATAATTATCCTTTTCTCCACCAAAACTTTTTTTTATATTAAAATATTATCAAAAAATAATTATTTAAAAATTAAACTATTTAAAAAAAAAGAGAGGAGTTTAATAGAAGATTAATTAAACTAGAAAATGATTTTTTGTATTCTTTGTTACTTATCTTGATAAGAATATTTCTTCTGGAGTTACAACAACAACATTTTTTGTACTACCAAGAAGAACTACGTTTGCATTTGTTTCTCTTTTAAAATCATTCAATACTGAACCTACTTTTTTAAATTCAGAAATTCTTCTATCTTGAATATATTTAAAGTCAATAATTAAAGGAACTTTTGTTTTATTGAGATTATCTAATTCATCATTCATTAATTGATTTAACTTTAATAAGTCTTATAGTATCTATATTTATACTTTGATTTGGTTCAATAGTTTCTTCATCATCTGAATGATCTATAATAATATCTTCATAATCATCATCATATCCACTTTCAATTGAAGATATGAGGTTATCATTTAACATTTTTTGATCTTCATCAAAGCTTGGTTCCATATTATAATTACCATCGTATTCTCTATCAATAGACTTTTTGATATTGATAGTGAAATCCTTAAATGAGTTTTCCATTTTATTCACCTATGTAATCTAGAATTGTTTTTAGTAGACGTTCTATTCCACCATTAGAATCTGTATGTAAATCTACTGTAGGTAAACCATATTCTTCTTCAATTTCTTCTAATGATAAATTTGGAGCATTTCTTCTATTAATTGAAAGAGCTATAACTCTTGTTGGTTCTACAGCTTCTATTGCATGTAATTCAGTTGTTATTCCGACTGGTTCTCTGAATGGATGATTTTCTCTGTGACATAAAACTACAGCATCAGGTTGTGCTCCAAATAATATTGATGCTGATAAACCTTTTGGATGAGGGTTTCCTGTTTCTGTTAAACTAGATTGTCCTTCAACAAATATTATATCTGCATCTTCAACTTCTTCTAAATATTTTACTGTTCCCATTATTGCTGCTGGAACATCCATTACTGATAAACTTCCTGCTCTGAAATTGATATCAGTTGGTTCTTCTAATCCCATTTCATCAGTTGAGAATATCTTTGCATTGAGTCCTAATTCTTTTGCAGCTTTTCCAAGTTTTCTTGTAGTTGTTCTTTTTCCACATTCTTGTGATGTTCCACCTACAAAAATTAATGGTTTTTTATGAGTATATGTTATTTTTGGAAGTACTTCTGTTACTTTTTCAGGAGCATTTCCCATAACTTTTTCAACATTATCTAATCTTGAACTTATCTGTTTTATTTTTACATTTTTTTGATTTGCAAATTTTATTAATGAAGGATTTTCATCAAGAGGTAATGATCTAAAAGATGTTAATACATTTTGGCCTAGATCTATTGCTTGAACTGCATATTTAAGAGCAGCACCTTCAGCACCTATTGGTAACATTATTGCTACAGTTTTAGAATTTGTTTCTTCTACTAATTTTTTAAGATCTGATCCTACTATATGTCCACAAAATTCAGTTCCTTGTTTTGCTTCTGAATCATCTAAAAATCCAGCTGTTTCTACTCCTGAGAAATTAGAGAGTTTTTCTCCTCCACCACCAGCTCCTATAATGATAAATGGACTTAGTTCCTCAAAATCTTTACTTGATGTTATTGAATACAAAAAATCACTTCTCCAAATTTAATTTTATAAAAATTTACAATATATTAATATTTATACATATATTAATAATATAATTTAAATTATACTATTATTATTATATTTAAAAAAAAATAGAATTATAAAAATAGTTTAAAAAAAGAAGATTAAGTTAAATAATTGATTAATATCTTACTTTCCCAATATGTCTTGTACTTCCAGGATCTTCACCATTAAATATAGATAAATGATATATGAACCATTCAAGAGGTATGATCAATGAGAACGGAGTAAGTAATGGATCCAAATCAGAATAATCTTTTAAATCAAAAATTATTGAATTTACTTTTAAATCCTCACAGAATTTTATTGCCCTATCTGTTACTTCATCCCAATCATCACCAGATTTTAAAAACAATACAGTAACTCCTTCTTCAACACGTTCAATTAACCCATGACGGAATTCACCTGAATAAACAGGACATGCATGTTTTAAAGATCCTTCCATAAACATAGTCATTGCTACTTTATATGCAAGACCAAAATTTAATCCACTACCCATACAATAGAATAAATCTACATCTTTATTTTCTTGAGCTACTTTTTTTGAACTTTCCTCTGTTGTTTCTATTAGATTTTTCATAATTGAAGGAACTTCATATAATTGTTTTAATACTTCCTGTGCTCTTGGAGTATTTATCATATTAAAGAATATTACATATAAGGAAAATAATTGTGTAACATATGTTTTTGTACCAAGTATTGCTACTTCTTCACCACATCTTGTTATAATAGCATCATCAGCCTCTTTTGCCATAGAACTATCTGCAACATTAGTTATAGCTAATGTTTGTAAATTATACTCTTTTGCTCTTCTTAGTGCAGACAAAGTATCTGAAGTTTCTCCTGATTGTGATGTTAATATAACACCATAATTACTATTTTTTTCAAGATATTGATGATCAACAAAATCAAAACCAGTTTGTACATCAATATTAATATTTGATAATGATTTAACTGCATCTCTTATGGTGTAACATGTTGAAATAGAACTTCCACAGCCTATTAAAAAGATTTTATCAAAGCTACTAAATTGTTCAGATAATTGTTCCATATGTTCTTTTTCTGTATCTATTGTACGTTCTAAGGAAATTGGTTGATCTTTAATTTCTTGATACATTTTATATTCCATTTAGTTATCTCCATAATTAATTGTAAATTAAATTTATCAATTATTATCCTTTTCAAAATAATAAACGTTGAAATATTTATTTTATATATTTGATTTTTAATTTATTTAAAAGTTTCATAGTCATACTATAAAAAAATATATAATCATTATTCTTTATTTAACTGTTGAGTTATTTTTATCACATCTATAATCTGTATAATGTACATTAAAATATATAATGTTAATAAAACTATACTTGTGAATTCAAGAGTAAAAATTGAATCATACAAAGCACCTACCATTGAAAAATTAAATAATAAAACAGGATATAGTAAAATAAACAAAAATCCCCTATACCATTGTCTTAAATAAAAATATGAAATTCCTGGTAAAAACATTGATAAAATTATACTAAGAATAATATTTCTACTACCATATTTCTCGTTAGTTTCACTATGACTTTTTAAATTAAATTCACAATTTACACACACATTATTATTTTTATTTTCATACCCACATACCGGACATTTAATCATAATTAACATCTCTTGCCTGATTATATGTATCAATTATACTATAAAAATATAAAATAAAAGTTAAAATTAATGATATTATGATAAAAATATTTGATGAAAATGTATTATACAATAATTGAGTTAAAGCAAATATTAGAAGTTCTCCCACAAAAAATATTAGAAATTTTTCAAAGTCTTTAAGATAAATAAATCCAAGTCCTGTTAAACATGATGCTAATATTGTAGCAATAAATTGTCTTTTGGTGGTAACTCTATTTTCATGATTTATATCTTCATTAATTGTATAATATTCACTATCAAAATTATCATATTGTTTATAATAATAATTATTTGTCGAACCATATGTTTCATTTACTAAAAATGAATAATACAAATCACCTACATTATTAAAATTATGATATTCATCACCTACAAAAGATCCATCATAATTTAAAGAAAGTAATTTTTTAGAACAACGCATACAATAATTATTTTCATCATTATTCTCATGACCACAGTATTTACATTTAACCATTTGAATTCATTCACTTTTTTTAATTTTTTATTATTAATATATTTATTATCTTTTATTATTTAAACTAAAATAACTAGTTATTATCAGTATCATCCAATAAGATAACTTAAAAAATAAGTATTATTTAATTATATAAAAAAATAAAAATAAACATACGTCTTTAAGATTTTTATTAATTAAATTATTAAATAAAAATAATTATTTCATATAATCTTTTAAAAAAGGGAGATTTAATAAATGAAATGCGATCGTTGTAAGTACAATAATCCAACAGGTAGCAAAAAATGTATTAATTGTGGAAAAGAATTACCTGAAGAAGAAAATCCCACAGTTTTTACAATCATTATCCAAGAATCTAATAAAAAGAAGATTAAAAATAGAAAAGAAAATGACTATTATCTCACCGAATATAGAGGACCAACTATAAATCCACCACCAAAACTAAAAAAAGGTAAAAAATTATGGATTGCTGGAATTCTGAGTATTCTTATTGTTGGATTTGGACACTTTTATCTTAAAAATTATAAAAGAGGACTTTCTTTTTTATTAATCCAAATTATTTCAGGATTATTATATACAAAAATAGAAATATTCTTATGTTTAGCATTATTTAATTATATTTATCAAATACTAGATGTTATATTATTTTATAAAAAAAATTATGAAAATTAAATTATATTTTTTTATGAAATAATGATAAAAATTAACTTATATTAAATATAAACATAGTATATATTAATCTACTTTATGGTTAATTTAATTTTACAAATGATATATATGGCTGAAAGAATTATAGATGGATATGAATTATATAAAAAAGATGCTGTAATTATTGAACATTACGAACCAGACCATATTATATTTAAAGTTAAAAAAAATGATAATGATTATTACATTGTATCCATGATTTATGGATATTGGAATTGTGATTGTGCAGACTATCAGTATAGAAACCATAGAGAGCCTGGTAGTTTTTATTGTAAACATTTACAAGCAGCACAGTATAAACTTCTTGATATACTTAAACAACAAGATAAGAATGGAGATTGATTTAATATGAAAATGGAAGAATTATTAAAACCTTGTCCTAAATGTGGTTCAAAAGATAAAACTCAACATAGAGATTTTGAAAGAGAATTTTTAGCTTATGGTCATAATGGTGAACTTAAATGTTCTAATTGTGGACATATATTCATTACAAGAGATGAAGCTATAGATATAAGGAGAGCTGATGATGCTAAACTTGATGAACAAAAAGAATAAAACTTTAGGTGGAAATTTTAATGATTATAAAAGATTATTGCATGTATTGTGGAGCATGTGCAGGTGTATGTAATATTGATGCTATTGAAGTTCAAGAACTTAAAATAGTTATTGATGAAGAAAAATGTGTTAAATGTGGATTATGTGTAAAAACATGCCCAATTGAAGCTTTAGAACTTGAATAAATGGTGAAACTATGATTGAAACTGATATTTTAGTAGTTGGAGCAGGACCATCTGGATCATTAGCTGCAAAAGAAGCAGCATTACATGGTGCTAATGTTATATTAATTGACAGAAAATCAGAAATAGGATCACCAAAAAGATGTGCTGAAGGAGTATCTAAATCAGGTCTTGCTGAGTTAGGAATCCAACCAGATCCAAGATGGATTGCAAGAGAATTAGATGGTGTTAGACTTGTATCTCCAAATAATACAAGTGTATGGCTTGATAATACTACAATACCTATTCCTGAAGCAGGTTATATTCTTGAGAGAAAAGTATTTGATAAACATATGGCTATGGATGCAGCACGTGCTGGTGCTAAAATTATGATCAAGACACATGCTACTTCTCTTGAAAGAGTAGATGATGGAATTATTGTTAAAGCTCAACATATTGATGAAGAAATTGAAATTCATGCAAAAATAGTTATTGCTGCTGATGGACCAGAATCAAGAATAGGTCGTATGGCTGGACTTAAATGTAATACCCCTGCTGAACATATGGAATCATGTGTACAATTTGAAATGGCAGGAGTAGAAATGGAAAATAATAGAGATATTGCATTATTCTTTGGTAGTGCAGCTCCTGGAGGATATGTATGGATTTTCCCTAAAGGTGACGATATTGCAAATGTAGGAATTGGTGTTTTAAAATCAAAAACTGATAAAACTGCATATGAACATCTTGTTGAATTTATAGAAACTTGTCCTGAAACTAAAAATGCTCAACCTGTTGAGATAAATGTTGGTGGAGATCCTGTAGATGGACTTATGTCTGATCGTGTAGGAGATAATATTCTTGTTGTAGGAGATGCAGCTGGATTTGTAAATCCTCTAACAGGTGGAGGAATAAATAGTGCTCTTGAATCAGGAGTATATGCTGGAATTGTTGCAGCTAGTGCTATTGATGATGGAAATTACAGTAAGAAAAATCTTAAAGAATATGTTAAATTAACAGATGAACATATTGGTAAAAATTATAAAAAATATAATGCAACAAAAGAATATTTATTATCTCTTAATGATAGTGAATTAGATGAAATTGCTGAAGCATTTGCTAATGAAGATTTTGATGAAGTAAATCCTAGATCATTAGTTAAAAAATTAATTAAAATATCTCCAAAAGCATTACTTAAATTAGGAAAATTATTCTAAATTTTTTCCTATTATTTTTTTTTAAGGATAGATATTATGAAACAAGCAAAAATACCTTGTATAAGTGAATTATCATTAAATAGACCTGAAGTTATCAGATGGCAAGAACGTATGAATCTTCTTGAACCATATAGTGATACTATTGTTGTATTACCATGCAGTATGAAAAAACCTTATTCTCAATCTAAGTCACATACTTTATTTAGAAAATATACTAAAGGTTTACAAGAGGTTATATTAACTTCACCTTTTGGAATATGTCCACGAGAAATGGAAAAAACATATCCTATCCAATCGTATGATGCTTCAACTACTGGTGATTGGTCAGATGAAGAAATTAAAATGGCAGGAAAATGTATAAAAGATTATGCTAAAGATCATAAAGTTATTGCTCATGTTTCAGGTGGATATAAAGCTGCTTGTGAGGAATATCTTGATAATGTAGTTTATACATGTGATGATGATAATACAAGATCATCAGAATCTTTAGAAAATCTCAGAAGTGAAGTTAAAAAAGCTGATAAAGTATCACAAAGTAAACATAAACTTCATGATCTTAGATCAATTGCAAGATATCAGTTTAATACTAAAAAAGCTGATAGTTTAATTACAGATGATACCGAAACTAGAGGAAGATTTAATACAAGAATTCTTCAGAAAAAAGAACAAGTTGCAACACTTCACTTTGAAACAGGATTATATACATTAAATCTTCCTGCTGGTGAAATTTTAAAGAACGAAGAAATAAACAGAGTATTTATTAATTTTGATTTGAAATCAAATACTTTATTTACTCCTGGAATTGATGAAGCTGATGAGAATATTATACCTAATGATGAAGTTGTTATTATTAAAGATGATGAAGTTGTAGGTGTTGGTAAATCCATGATGAATGGTAAAGAATTAGTTGATTCAACTAAAGGTGTTGGTGTAAAAATTAGACATCAAATTAAATAACATGTATACTGAGTTTATGATATAACAAAGTATATAAGATAACTATTAAAGATTATAAATAAGGAGAGATATGAATGGCAGAAGATCAAATAAAAAAAGATATTCAAGATAAATTAGCACTTATAGCTGACCCACATATGGGTGTTAGTATCATAGAAATGGGACTTGTAAAAGATATTGAAATTGATGAAGATAATAAAAATGTAAAAATTATTTTATCACCTACAAATCCTGGATGTATGAGTATTGCAAATATTGCAATGGCTGCTAAATTAGAAATAGAAAAAATTGATGGAATTGAAAAAGCTGAAGTTCAAGTTATTGATCACTTAATGGCTGACACCATCAATGAAATGGTTAACAAAAAAAATTAAATTTCTTTTTGATTTTTAATTTTTTTTTAGAATTTTTTATATGAACCATAAAGTATATATATTAAGAAATTATAATATAATAATAGTGCTTTAATGTGTATCATTAAACAATTTTAATTTATTAGGGCGCGTGGCTCAGCTTGGTTAGCGCGCACGGCTGATAACCGTGAGGTCCTGGGTTCGAATCCCAGCGTGCCCATTTAAAAAACACTATTTTAAAAAAAACATTAAATTATTCAGAAAACTATTTTTATTTGTATATTAGGGCGCGTGGCTCAGCTTGGTTAGCGCGCACGGCTGATAACCGTGAGGTCCTGGGTTCGAATCCCAGCGTGCCCATTTAAAAAACACTATTTTTGAAAAAGATTAAATTTATATAATATAATTAACTTTTTAGTATATTTAGAAAAATAATATTTTATTAATTTAATTAAAATTAATTTATAAAAAAAGATATTTATTTTATTAAAAAAAAAGAGTTATGAAGAATTTATTCATTTTCTAATTCTTCAAATAATTCATTCCAAGTATCTAATGATTCTTTTGCTGCTTCTTCTGTTAAAACTTCTATTGCATAACCTGAATGAATTAAAACATAATTTCCAATATCTGCTTCTACTAAATCTAATTTTGCTTCTTGTTTAACTCCACCAAAATCACAAGTTGCTACATTATTATTTATCTCAAGAATTTTTGCTGGTGCTGCTATACACATATATAATCCTCCTAATCAATTAAAATAATTTTTAGTAATAAATGATTTATTTTATTCTTTTATATTATTTATAATAATATTATCTATATTATTTATCTTATTTAAATGATAAAGTTTACTTTAGATCATCAAATATATGTATAAAATATTATATAAATAAAAAATTATATATAAAAAAAATAATATACTATATATTGAAAAAATAAACTTTTTATATTAACATATTTTAATAATTTCATTTTAAGTACACAAAAATTAAGATAATTAATATACTAAGTGATATAATGATAAATAATATTAAAAAAATTATTAAAGATGATTTATCTGCTACTTTAAAAAATCCAGTAGTTATGATAGTATTGATTGCATTAATAATTCTTCCATCATTATATTCAGTAATTAATGTTTATGGTTGTTGGGATCCATATGAAGATACAGATAATATGGACTTTATCATTGTTAACAATGATCATCCTGTAACTGTAAATGGTACAACATATTATTATGGTGAAGAAGTTGTATCAACATTAAAAGAAAATAATAAATTCAACTGGATATATAAGGATGAAGATGAAGCTAGAGAATTAGTGAAAAATGGGACAAATTATGCAGCAGTAATTATTCCTGCCGATTTTACTGAGGACATTTTATCTGTTTACTCAGATAATCCAACTCAGGCAAGAATACAATATATCAGTAATGATAAAACAAGTCCTGTTGCACCTAAAATAACATCTAATGCTGCAACTAAATTGAATACTAAAATTAGTGATTCAATAATGAAAGAATATAGTATGAATAATTATATTCAAAGTAATCCAGTAGTTGCTCAACAAATTGCTCTTGCTCAAGAAGCTAATTCAACAAGTGCTAATAGTTCACAAACAGCTACAACTAATACAACAACTGTAACTAATGCTTCTAGTCAAACTACATTAAATAATACTGCAGAATTTTTCTATTCACCAACAGTATTAACTAATTATAGTTATTATGAAGCTGACAATTATGGTCAACAAGTTGCACCATTTTATACAGTTCTTGCAGCATGGGTTGGATGTATTATTCTTGTTGCTTTATTAAGTACAAATCCTGTTAAAGATGAAGAAAAATATAGACCAATTGAAGTTTACTTTGGTAAATTAGGTTTATTTTTAGTAATGAATATATTACAAACAATTGCAATGTTTATTGCTTTAAATCTAATAGGACTAACTATTATTAATCCATTAATGACATTTATATCCATGTTTATAGTTGGATTGTCATTTATGATTCTTGTATACTCATTAGTATCTGTATTTGGTAATGTTGGTAAAGCTATTGCATTAATTATATTAGTATTCCAAATTTCAGGAACAAATGGTATTTATCCAATCGAAATTATGTCTTCAATAATTCAAGGACTAATGCCTTACCTTCCAATGACATATGGTATTTTAATGTTAAAAGATGCAATATTTGGCGTAATTTGGCCATCATTTATCAAAAATACTATTGCATTAGTAATATTCCCACTTGCAGCTATTGCATTTAGTATACTTGCTAAAGAAAAATTAGATAAGAATTGCAAATACTTTAATCAAAAACTCAGTGAGAGTAGATTATTTGAATTACGTAAGTAATTCAAAATTTATCTTTTTTTTTAATATAATGAAACTTTTGAAACACCATCTATTTTTAATAATGAATGAATTAAAATACCATCAACAGGTTCTTCAGTTATAATAGTCATATGTGGAACTGGATCAATTTCAGGATCACTAGCATAAGCTTGTCTTATACTTATTTTTTTGTCATATAATATTTTTGTTACCTCATGAAGTATGCCGTATTTTTTACCATGTCCTTCTATTTCAATTACACCCAAGCCTAGTTCTGCTGATATATCTGAAAGTAAAGGTCCTGATGGTGCTATATTCATAAATATTTTCTTTAATTCTTCATCACCAAGTATATTTTCTATTGTTGATATTACAACACGACGATCTGTATTTAATGTTTTTGCAAGTGATGATATGTTTACTTCTACATCTTTACAGTGAATTTTTTTATTTTCATCAACACTAAGTCCAAGTTCTAGTAATTTTTTTATTACTTTTTGTTGTGATGGATATTTATTAAATTTTTCAATTATATTTTTCCACATTTTATACTATCCTTTAATTTTAATATATTTTATATAATGTAGAATATATAAAGTTAATGTATAAATTTATACACCGAAGATATAAATAGTACATTAATGTAATATATTAATAAGAATTATACGAGATGATAAAATGAAAAAGAGTGAATGTTTTTGGCGACTTAAAAAAATTAATTAAAAAACCTAAAACTAAAGAAATTGAGATCAAAGATCCAGTAAAATTATTTAAAAATTTATATTATAACTACAAAGATACATTCCTACTTGAATCAATGGAAACAGACAATGGTCTTGCAAGATATTCAATAATTGGATTTAATCCAGTAGCTAAAATAAAAGCTCATGATCATAAAGTAACAGTTACAACAGATCTTGAAACTATTGAATATGAATCAGAAAATCCTTTACTTGATATAAAACCATTAATCAATAATGATTTTGAGCAAGAAGGTTTTAGAGGAGGATTACTTGGATATGTATCATATGAAGCAATAAAATACTTTGAAGATGTTCCAACATATAAAAGTGTTTACCCTGATTTTGAATTTGGATTATTCTTAGATTGTGTTGTATATGACAATATTAATAACAAATGTGAATACACAACATTAAATGAAGATAGAAGTGAACTAATAAAAAGAATATATCAAGAAGAACATACAAATGGAATTCTTGAATATAAACTGATTGAAGAAGACTTCCATCAAGAAGAATATGAAAATGCTGTTAATGAAACAAAAGAATTAATTACTGATGGAGAAATATTCCAGGCAGTTATTTCAAATCCACAAAACCTTATTCTTAAAGGAAGTAAATTACCATTATATGAACATTTAAGAAAAATAAATCCATCACCATACATGTATCATATAAAACTAAATCAAAGAGAAATAATTGGATCAAGTCCTGAAATGTTAATGAGACTAGAAAATGGTATTGTAGAATCATATCCTATTGCAGGTTCAAGACCAAGAGGAAAAACACCAGAAGAAGATCAACAATTAGAAGATGACCTTTTAAGTGATGAAAAAGAATTAGCAGAACACTTAATGTTAGTTGACTTATCAAGAAATGATATTGGAAAAATAAGTAAAAGAGACTCAGTAAATGTTGATGAATTCTATGGAATAAGAAAATTCTCACATATACAACACATAGTATCACATGTGACAGGAAAAATTAAAGAAGAATATGATTCAGTAGATGCATTTATGTCATTATTCCCTGCAGGAACACTTAGTGGAGCACCTAAAATCCGAGCAATGGAAATAATAAATGATAAAGAAAAATATGCAAGAGGACCATATGGTGGAGCTGTAGGTTATTTTTCACTCAATGGAAATGCTGATTTTGCAATAACTATCAGAACATTAACAACATACAATGAACGTGCTGAAATTCAGGCAGGAGCAGGTATTGTATATGATTCTGTTCCACAAACAGAATATGAAGAAACAAGAAAGAAAAGACAAGCACTTGTTCAAGCTTTAAAAGAATCAGGAAATGAGGTGTTATAAATGATATTAATTATAGATAACTATGATTCATTCACATATAATTTATATCAACTAGTTGGAAAATTCACAGAAGATATCCAAGTTGTAAGAAATGATAAAATAACACTTGATGAAATTAAAGAACTAAATCCTGATCATATTATAATATCTCCAGGACCAGGAAATCCTACTAAAGAACGTGACTTTGGAATATGTAAAAATATTATAAAAGAACTTAAAAATATTCCTATACTAGGTGTATGTCTTGGACATCAAGGAATATATGCTTCTTATGGTGGAAAAATATCTAAAAATAAACCAGTACATGGTAAAAAAGATAATATAATTATCCATGAAAAATCCAGATTATTTAAAGATATACCTGAAGAGATTGAAATAATCAGATATCATTCATTAATATGTGACAAAGAAGATGTTCCTGAAGAATTAAAAATAACAAGTTATACACATGATGGTATAATAATGGCTATTGAACATGAAAAATATCCAACATTTGGAATTCAATTCCACCCTGAATCTATTGGAAGTTCTTATGGTGATGTTTTAATTAAAAACTTTTTAGATATAAAAAAGGATGAATGAATATGTCAGTGATTCCTGAAATTGTTAAAAATAAAAAAATAAGTGTAGATAAAGCAAAAACTATAAAATCATTAGATGATATTAAAAAAGAAGCTATAGATAAAATATCTACAAAAGATAAAGTTTTCAGATTTCAAGAAAAATTAAAGGATAAAAGTTCAACTAAATTAATTGCTGAATTTAAACCTGCTAGTCCTTCACAAGGAGATATTAGTAGTCTTAATGTTGAAGATGTAATTAAAATATATGATGAAAATAAGGTTGATATGATATCTGTACTTACAGAAGAATCTTATTTTAAAAGTAACATAAATAATTTTATTAAAGCTTCAAAGATTACAAACAAACCTCTTCTTAGAAAAGACTTTGTTATTGATGAATATATGATTTATGAAGCTGCATTATATGATGCAAGTGCTGTTTTATTAATAGCAGGAGTATGTCCTGATATTGAAGAATATTTAAACATATGTTATAA
>CAZHBQ010000028.1:0-17381 GCA_964530785.1 uncultured Methanobacteriaceae archaeon
ATATATGAAAATAGAATTTATAAAATTACAAATTAGTGTAAAGAGTATCATTGTAATCATAAATATTACACAGATAAGTCCACTACCTAAGAATATTCCAAGAAGAAGACCAATTATTGCTGGATAAAATATGCTAGTACATATACCCATGTAATCCTTATTTTGATCTTTAAAATAAAATAATTCATCAGGTGAAGTTATAACTTTACCACTAACTGTGAAAAAGTTCATAATTTTTGACATCATAGGTTATATTTTTATTCTTAGTAGTATAATTATTTTATTAAGATCTTTTTAGGAATTAGAATATAATAGAAAATTTTTTTAAACAATATTTAATAATATTATTATATATTTTAGGTGATATTATGAAAGCAATAACAGTAATAGCAAGTCCAAGAAAAAACGGAAATTGTACAAAAATTGTGGAAAAATTAACAGAAGCTATCAATGAAAATAATGGTTCTAATGAAATATATTATGTTGATGATATGAATATTAAACCATGTCAAGCATGTATGGGATGTAGAAATCCAGAAAAACCATCAAAATGTGTTATAGAAGATGATTTTAGAAAAATTATGGATGATATGGAAACACATGATGCTTTAATTTTTGCTGCTCCTAATTATTTTGGTGAAATAAATGCTCAAGGACATATATTTATGGATCGTTTTTATTCTATGACAAAAAGTACTCCAAATATGCTAAAAGGAGATAAAAAAGCTGTAATAATATTCACATACGGTGCTGGTGATGGTTATTATGATGAATATATTAATAAAAGAGCTAATTTATTTGAATCAATTGGATTAAAAGTAGATAGTATATTATCTGTTGGATCAGGAAAACCAAATAGTGGTGATAGTGAAGAATTATTTGAAAAAGTTCGAGAAATTGGATTGAATTTATAAATATTCCTTCACATTCTTCTTTTTTATTTTTAACACACTTTTTTTTAAATATTCATAATTTATTAAAATTTAATTGTATATTATACAAATTATATTAAGATACAATATACATAATAATAATTAACTAGTTAACTAACAAAAAGAAGGTGATTTTATGCAAGAAAATGATTATGAAATAGTAAATATTATGCGAAATGAAGAAGGGGTTGTAGTTGCAGAATTAATGGATGATGAAATGAAAAAAGATGTTTTAACTTGTGAGATGAAAAGATTAAAAGAAATAGTTCCATTCATAAATAAAGGATTAGAAGAAGCATTCAGAGAAGAAGAAGCATTAGTTTTAATTAAAAGAAATAAAAAAGTAGAAGAAGATAATAATTTCAAATATTCAGGAGACTATACTTTTACTCTACGAACTGATGGTGGAAGAATAATTGGTGAAATGGTATTTGATGAAGAAGAGTTAGAAGAATTACGTAAAGATCCTAATGTTTACTTCTTATCTGATAATTTTGTAACATATTCTGACATGACAACACCTGGACAAAAACAATACTTTGTAGTTGAAGGAGAAAAAAGTAAATTTGTAACTGATAAGGATATTGACAGTACAGTAAAAAGTTTAGTTGTAGGAATTCCATCAACAGAAACAGATCATTATATAAAAGATTATTATGATTTATCAGGTGATGAAGCACTTGGAACAATAATTATAGGTTTTACTCCACTAGATTCATAGATGGATGTGATTTCTATGAATATTATGGAATATGTGAAAGATATAACAGATACTTGTGGTGTAGCTGATCTTTTTTGTGATAAAGAAAAGTTAACTCAAGAGTATGGAAATGATATATTGAAGTATAGATATGCAATAGTTATTGGACATAGAATGAAAGAAGAGATTATTGAAAAAATACCACTAAGTTATAATAATGATGAAATTGCATTAGAATATTTAGATGAATATTATAATTCCCATAAAAGAGTAGCAAAAATTGCAGATAAAATATCACAAAAAATAGAAGAAGAAAAATATAATAGCCTAATTTTAGATGTTAGTGGAACAAATTCTAGTTTAGACTTAAAAAAACCATTTAGTAATAAAATAAGTGCATATATGGCAGGTATTGGATGGATAGGTAAAAATAATTTACTAACAACAAAAGAATATGGACCACGTTTAACATGGGCAACAATTCTCACAGACATGCCACTTGAGAACTATCTTAAAGAAAAAATAGAATCTCCATGTGGAAGTTGTAAATTATGTGTTAATGCATGTCCTGGAAATGCAATACGTAATTTAAATAATTCAGAAGAATCATATGATCCTGTAAAATGTGGTGAATATATAATGAAAAGAAAAGATGAAGGTCATCCAATAGCATGTGGGATGTGTTTATATATCTGTCCTTATGGAAATAAAAAAACATTAAAAATAATAGATAATAAATAGATTAATTTATTTATCTATTTCTTTATTTTCATGAATATATTCATAAATATTATTTGCTAGTTTTTCAGAAATATTTTCAACTTCACTTAATTCTTCAACAGAAGCTTCACATACTCTTTCAAGACTATCAAAGTGTGTAAGTAGTGCTTGTTTTCTTTTTTTACCAACACCAGGAATTTCATCAAGTATTGATTTTGTAAAAGCTTTTTTTCTTAAATTTCTATGAAATGTTATTGCAAAACGATGAGATTCATCACGAACATATTGAAGTAGGTGAAGAGCTGTTGATTTTCTAGGTAAAATGATCGGATCACTACGTCCTGGAACATATAATTCTTCAAATTTTTTAGCAAGACCAACAAGAGGAACATCATTAATATTTAATTCTTTAAATACTTCAACAGCCATATTGAGCTGACCTTTACCTCCATCAATGAGAACAAGGTCTGGACGAATATACATAGAATCTTCAGAACTTTTATCTTCACAATCATCTCTAAGGTATGAATATCTTCTTGTAATAACTTCCCTCATCATTGCAAAATCGTTTGGTCCTGGAGTTTTCATCTTAAATTTACGATACATGCTTTTTTTAGGTTTTCCATTTTCAAATACAACCATTGATGCAACAGCATGAACTCCTGAAATATTTGATATATCAAATGCTTCAATATGATATGGTAGTTTTTCAAGATTAAGATAATCTTTAAGAGTAAGTAATGGATTTTCTTCTTCTTTTGTATTTTCACTAAGACTTATTTTTGCATTTTTCTTTGCAATTTTAATTAATGTTAATTTATGTCCACCTTCAGCAGTTTTTATTTTAACTTTATGGTCAGATTTATCATTAAGCCATTGGGTAATTATTTCTTTATCATTAATATCATCTTCAACAATTATTTCATTAGCAACTGGAGCAGTTGAATAGTATTGTTTTATAAATTCTGTTAATATTTCCTTATCAGAAAATCCATTTATTTGTTTTAATATAATATCATCTTTCTTATTTGTTTTTCCACCCCTAATTGAAAGAATTACAACAGCTGCTTCATTATCATTATGTTCTATTCCAATTATATCTTGATTAACATCCTCAGTTGGTTGTATATTTTGTTTTTCAAGAGTTATTTCTATGGTTTCAATCTGATCACGTACCATAGCTGCCTTTTCAAATTCCATATTCTTTGAAAATTTATTCATATCTTTTTTGAGATTTTTAATTATTGTTTTATATTTTCCCTGAAGTAATAATTTTACACGTTTTACATTTTTTGTGTATTCCTCTTGAGTTATGTAATTAACGCATGGACCACTACATTGTTTTATCTGGTAATTAAGGCATGGTCCATCCATGTGTTTACATGTTCTTATTTTGAAATTTTTATTTATGAAATCTATAAATTTTCTAGCGTTTGTAGCATCAGTATATGGTCCATAATATGTTCCATCATTTCTTCGGATATTACGTGTTAGATATATTCGAGGATATTCTTCATCTGTAACTTTTATGTATGGATATTGTTTTCCATCTTTTAGAGAAATATTATAGCGTGGTTTGTGTTTTTTAATTAAATTTGCTTCAAGAATTAATGCTTCTTTTTCTGTATTTGTTAAGATATATTCAAGATATGCGAAGTGTTTCATTAATACTTGGGTTTTTGGTCTATCTAATTTTTCTTCACTTCGAAAATAACTTTTCACTCTATTTCTTAGACTTTTAGCTTTTCCTACATATATTATTTCATTATTTTCATCATGCATTATATATACGCCAGGTTTTTTTGGTAATTGATCAGGATTTGTTATTTTCATATATCTTTCACGCTCCTTTATTTTTATTCCATACAATTTTCTTATTTTCAATATAATATATTATTTTTTCTTTTAAAATAATAATTTATGTAATATTATTTAACCTATTTTTACTATTATTTTTAAATGAATATAATATATATCAATTAGTTTTAAGATAAATATACTCATGTCAAAATTCAATTTACATTCTGATTATAAACCATTAGGTGATCAACCAAAAGCTATAGAATCTATTGTTGAACACTTTAATAAAGGTCAAAAAGAACAGACACTCGAGGGAGTTACTGGTTCTGGAAAGACATTTACAATGGCTAATGTTATTCAAGAATTAGATAAACCAACTCTTGTCATGTCACATAATAAAACATTGGCTGCACAGTTATATGAAGAATTTAAAGAATTTTTCCCAGATAATGCTGTTGAATATTTTGTAAGTTATTATGATTACTATCAGCCAGAAGCATATGTGGCACAAACAGATACATTTATTGATAAAGAATCAACAGTTAATGAAGAAATTGATCGTTTAAGACATTCAACAACTCAATCTCTTCTTACACGTGATGATGTAATTGTTGTATCCAGTGTATCATGTATATATGGTATAGGTTCACCTGAGGATTATGTTAAATTTACTCTTCCACTTGAGAGAGAACAAATAATATCTCGTGAAGATATACTTAAATCGTTAGTTGAAATGCAATATATGCGTAATGATGTTGAATTTACTCGTGGAAATTTCAGAGTACGTGGAGATGTTATAGAAGTATTTCCTATAAATGTTAACTATGCTCTTCGTATTGAAATGTGGGGTGATGAGATTGATGTTATCTATAAAATTGATCCATTAAAAGCTGATATTATTGAAGAACTTCAAAAAGTTATAATATTTCCAGCAAAACACTTTGTTATAGAAAAAGAAAAACAAGATATTGCAATAAAAAATATAATGAAAGAGCTTGATGACAGAGTAAGAACATTTAAAGCTACAGATAAACTAATAGAAGCTCAAAGAATAGAACAAAGAACAAAATTTGATATGGAAATGTTACAAGAAATTGGTTATTGTACAGGTATTGAGAATTATTCTATGCACATGAATGGTCGTAGTTGGGGTGATACTCCTTATTCTCTTCTTAGATATTTCCCAGAAGATTATCTTACAATAATTGATGAATCACATGTTACTGTTCCACAAATTAGGGGAATGTATGCAGGAGACAGAGCACGAAAAGATACACTTGTAGAGTATGGTTTTAGACTTCCAAGTGCAAAAGAGAATCGTCCACTTAAATTTGATGAGTTTATGAGACAACAAAATCAAATATTATATGTTTCAGCAACACCTGCAGCATTTGAACTTGGAAGAAGTAAAAATAAAGTTGAACAAATTATTCGTCCAACAGGTCTTGTAGATCCAAAACCTATAATAAGACCAGTTAAAAATCAAGTTGATGATCTTCTAGGTGAGATAAGAAAACGTGTTGATAAAGATCAAAGAATTCTTGTAACATCACTTACTAAAAAGATGGCAGAGGATTTAACGGATTATTATATAAAGATGGGAGTTAAAGCAAGATATTTACATTCAGAAATTACAACTTTAGAGAGAACAGAAATTATTGATGAATTACGTCGTGGAGACTTTGATTGTTTAGTTGGTGTTAACCTTTTAAGAGAAGGTTTAGATCTTCCTGAGGTATCATTAGTTGCAATTCTTGATGCTGATAAAGAAGGATTTTTAAGATCACAAACATCACTTATTCAGACAATTGGTCGAGCTGCTCGTAATGTAGATGGTGAAGTAATATTATATGCAGATAATTTAACTGATTCAATAAGAAATGCTGTAAATATAACAGAACGTAGAAGAAAAATACAAATGATGTACAATAAAGATCATAATATTACTCCAAGAAGTGTTGTAAGAAAACTTAAAAGTAAAAAAGAAGAAAAAATTGATGATATTCAAGACTTTGATAATATTACCATTGAAGAAGCAGATATGTTAATAAATGATTTAGAAACACAAATGAATCAAGCTGCTAAAGATCTTGACTTTGAAAAAGCTGCAAAATTAAGAGATCTAATTCAAGAATTAAAAGAGGAATGATTAATGAAATCAAAAGATCAAATAAGAAAAGAAGCAATTCAAGATAAAAAAATAATAGTAAAAGGAGCACGTGAACATAATCTTCAAAATATAGATATAACATTACCACGTGATGAATTTAATGTAATAACAGGACTAAGTGGGTCTGGTAAATCATCATTAGCATTTGATACAATCTATGCTGAAGGACAAAGAAGATATGTTGAATCATTATCAGCATATGCAAGGCAATTTCTTGGACAGATGGAAAAGCCAGAAGTAGATTATATTGAAGGCTTATCACCTGCTATATCAATAGATCAAAAAACAACAAGAGTAAATCCTAGATCAACTGTAGGAACGGTTACAGAAATTTATGATTATCTTAGATTATTATATGCTCGTATAGGAATAGCACATTGTTATAATTGTGGAAAAGAAATATCACAACAAACACCGGGTCAAATAGCTGAAGAAATAATAGAACATAATGATTCAGAAAAAATATATCTTCTTGCACCTATTGTTAAAGATAAAAAAGGAATGCATAAAAAGTTATTTGAACAATATAAACAAAGAGGTTTTGTAAGAGTACGTGTTGATGGTGAGATTCGATCTCTTGATGATGAAATAAAACTTAATAAAAATATTAAACATACAATTGAAATTGTTGTAGATAGACTTAAAGTATCAAATAATGAAAATTTCCGTAAAAGACTTGTTGAATCAGTAGAAACTGCTTTAAGATTATCTGATGGATTGGTTAGTGTTGCAAATATTGATGGAAGTGTTGCTGATCAAGTATACAGTGAAGAACTTGCTTGTCCAGAATGTGGTATTAGTTTTACAGAAATAAGTCCTAGAATGTTTTCATTTAACAATCCACAAGCAGCATGTCCTGCATGTAATGGGATAGGAAGTACTCTTGAAATAGATCCAGAACGTGTAGTTCCTGATAAAACATTATCAATAAATCAGGGAGCAATAAAACCATGGAGTAATTCAAAAGATACAGAAACATATTATAATAAAATACTTGCAGGATTATCTAATCATTATGGTTTTAAGATGGATGTTCCATATCATACATTACCAAATAAAGTAAAAGATGCAATATTATATGGTAGTGGTGATGAGAAAATAAAATTCACATTTGAACGTAATGGTAAAAAAAGAGTTGTTACAAAACCGTTTGAAGGTGTTCTTGCAAATATGAAAAGATTATATCTTGAAACATCTTCTAAATATAAAAGAAAAGCACTTAAAACATACATGGTATTTAATGATTGTCCAAAATGTCATGGTGATAGACTTAAAGATGAAATGTTAGCTGTTACTGTTGGAGATATGAATATAGCAGATCTTACAAAGCTATCCTTATCAGATACAAAAGAATTTTTTGAAAATCTTAAATTAACAGAACGTCAAGAATTTATTGGTAAAGAAATTTTAAAAGAAATAAAAGAACGTCTAGCTTTTCTTAATGATGTTGGACTAAATTATCTTACACTTGCTCGTTCATCAGGAACATTATCTGGTGGAGAAGCTCAACGTATTCGTCTTGCAACACAAATTGGAAGTAGACTTGTAGGTGTATTATATGTTCTTGATGAACCAAGTATTGGACTTCATCAAAGAGATAATATGAAATTAATATCTACACTAAAACATCTACGTGATCTTGGTAATACATTAATTGTTGTAGAACATGATGAAGAAACAATTCTTGAAGCTGATCATGTTGTGGATATTGGTCCTGGTGCTGGAGCTAATGGTGGAATATTAACAGCACAAGGAACACCTGAGGATATTAAAAATAATCCTAATTCTATTACTGGTGATTATTTATCTGGAAGAAAAAAAATAGAAATTCCAGAAAAACGTCATAAAGGTAATGGAAAATATATTAAAGTACATAATGCTCGTGAAAATAACCTAAAAGGTATTGATGTAGAATTTCCTCTTGGTAAATTCATATGTATAACTGGTGTTTCAGGTTCTGGTAAAAGTACTCTTGTAAATGAAATATTATATCATGGTATTTATGAGAAACTTACAAATAAACATAAATATAAAGTAGGAAAACATGATACAATAGAAGGTGTTGAAAATATTGATAAAACAATTGTTATTGATCAATCTCCTATTGGTAGAACACCAAGATCAAATCCTGCAACATATATAGGATTATTCACATATATTCGTGATTTATTTGCACAAACTCCTGAGGCTAAACAACGTGGATATAAACCTGGACGATTTAGTTTTAATGTTAAAGGTGGAAGATGTGAAGCATGTAGTGGAGATGGAATTGTACAAATAGAGATGCATTTCCTTGCTGATGTTTATGTTCCATGTGAGGTTTGTGGAGGAAAACGTTATAATCAAGATACATTAAATATTCGTTATAAAGGAAAGAATATAAATGATATACTTGAGATGACATCAGAAGAAGCACTTGAATTCTTTGAAAATATTCCTAAAATAAAAAGAAAACTTCAAACACTTGTTGATGTAGGGTTAGGTTATGTTAAATTAGGACAACCTGCAACAACACTCTCAGGTGGAGAAGCTCAGAGAGTAAAACTTGCAAAAGAGTTAAGCAAACCAAGTACCTCTAATACTTTAATTATATTAGATGAACCTACTACAGGTCTTCATTTTGAAGATATAAATAAGTTACTTAAAGTTCTTCAGAAATTAAGAGATCAAGGTAATACTCTTGTGGTTATAGAACATAATCTTGATGTTATAAAAACAGCAGATCATATTATAGACCTTGGACCTGAAGGAGGAGTTGGTGGAGGCGAAATAATTGCTCAAGGAACTCCAGAAGAAGTTGCAAAAAGTGGTACATATACAGGTAAATATCTACAACAAATGCTTAATTAATTCAATAATTAAATTTAAACCATTAATTTGATAAATAAGTGAAGATTTTTTAATTAAATGTAGTATAATTTAACATTTATTCAAAAATATGGAAAAACATTAAATACTAAACAATACCTTAAATACTAAATGAATAATGTTATTTTATTTTTTTTAAATAATACATTATACTTCAATTAAAAAATTAAAAGGAGATAGTATGCAACTTCAATTCCTAGGAACAGGTGGAGGGCGTTTTGCTACTATTAGTCAAAAAAGAATGACCGGTGGGTTCCGGATTGATGATATTGATGGAAGAAATATCCATGTTGATCCAGGACCAGGAGCTTTAGTTAGAAGTCATCAATATGGCTTAAATCCTCGTAAGATTAATTTACTATTAGTAAGTCATGGACATACTGATCATTATAATGATGCTGAAGTATTAATTGAAGCTATGACTCAGGGAATGACTAAAAAAGCAGGTCATGTTATTGGTAGTGAAAGTGTTATTAATGGTTATGATAATTTAGGGCCATGTATCTCTGAATATCATCAATCAAAACCTGAAGTAACAAGTCTAAAACCAGGTGATGAAGTTAATGATGGAAATATAACAATACGTGCAACAAGAACTGAGCATGAAGATCCAACATGTGTTGGATTTAGTATTAAGTATAAAAATTTTAAAATAGGTTATACTGCAGATACAGAATATTTTCCAGAATTAGCTGATGAACATAAAGGTTCCGATATATTGATAGGGAATGTTATTAAAGAAGGAGAAAGAAAAATAAAAGGTCATTTAAGGACTCTAGATTTTAAAGACTTAATTGAAGAAGTACAACCTAAAATTGCTATTATGACGCATTTAGGTGTAAATCTCATTATGAACAACCCTTTTCAAAATACCCGAAATATTACCCAGAAAACGGGAATAAGAACAATTGCCGCAACTGATGGTTTAACTATGAATTTAGATCAACATCTAAATTAATATACCATCTTTTGCTTTTATTTTTTTAGTTGCCTTGATGGCTCAGTCAGGAACAGTACCTGACTCGTAATCAGGGGATCGGGGGTTCAAATCCCCCTCAGGGCTTATTTTTTATATATTTATTTTATCAGGATGAATAAATCCTGCTCTTATCATGTGATCAACAATTACCATATTACATGCTGATTCAGCAACTGTTGTTATTCTTGGACATATACATGGATCATGACGTCCTTCTATTTCTATTGTTGTATCGCACATTTCTTCGAGATTAACAGTGTTTTGAATTCCATTAACTGATGGTGTTGGTTTAACAGCTATTTTTATAACAATAGGCATACCATTACTCATACCTCCAAGAATCCCACCAGCATTATTTGTTTTTGTTTTTATAGATTCATTTTCAAGATAGAACTCATCATTCATTTCTTTTCCTGTAAGTGTTGCACTTTCAAATCCTCTTCCAATTTCAACACCTTTAACAGAACCAATATTCATTAATGCTTTTGCAAGATCACCATCTAGTTTATCAAATACTGGTTGACCAATTCCTATAGGTATGTTGTCTATAATAATTTCAACAATTCCACCAACACTATTTCCATCATTTTTAGCTTTTAATATTTCATCTTCCATTTCTTTAGCTTTATTTAAATCAGCACATCTTACATTATTTTTTGTAATATTTTCTTTTATTTCATCAAGTGTTAGTTTTTGTTGTGATTTTATATTATGAATTTGTGTTACATGTGCTGTTGTTGTTATATTATAGTATTCTAGAAGTTTTTTACTCACTGCTCCTCCTATTACATGGCCAATGGTTATTCTTCCACTTCCTCGTCCTCCACCATTGTAATTATAATTTTTAAATTTTTGATTCCAGCATAAATCTCCGTGTCCTGGTCTTGGATTGTTTTTTAAATTATCATAGTTTTTACTTCTTTGATCCTTATTTCTTATTATTGCTGTTATTGGTGTTCCATCAGTTTTATCTTCAAATATTCCAGATAGTATTTCAACTTGATCTTTTTCATCTCTTGCTGTTGTTATTTTACTTGTTCCTGGTCGTCTTTTATTTAATTCTTCTTGGATGTCTTCTCTTGTAAGTGGAAGTCCTGCTGGACATCCATCAATTATTGCTCCAAGAGCTTTTCCATGACTTACTCCAAATGTTGTTACTTTAAATATTTCTCCTGTTGTGTTTGCTGCCATATTTTCTCTCCATATCTTTTTTTTATATATTTATCATAGGGGTTTATTTTATTCTACATTTTCCTTTGTAAGATAGTTAACTGATTGTTTTATTGATTCTTTAAGTTGAGGTATGTGTTCTTCTAGAAATTCTATCATACTATCTGTTATTGGATTGGTTTCTTCTTTTTTTGATATGTGTTTTAAATTTGTTGATTCAATCCAATCAGTTATCCACTCTTCATATATATGTGTTAATGGATAAATTGTATTTTTATCACAAGTATCTGTAATTTTATTTCCTGATATCATTAAATTTAGATATTCATTTATAAATTGATCTAAACATTTAGGACTTGCATAAATTGAATTATCACAAGGAGTATTTGTTAGTGTAATTCCATATTTTCTTTGATATGGTTCAAGAAGAATATTTAATAAAATATTCTCACTAGTAGGAGTACTATCAATATAAATAATATCTCTAGGTTTTATTTGATTTTTAAGTGTTCGTGATACTTTGATACATATTTTCTGAAATATGGTTGATCGTATAACATTAATCTTGGGATATTTTTCATAAAATAACTCTTCTTTATTTCTTGAAAATTTAGAAAATTTTAAGTTATTAATGTATATTGTATTTTGGTATAAACTAATATATCTTGTATCAACACCAATTTTATTAAGTTCTTTGATAATTATTTTTTCTTCTTTATTCATAATCATATCCAACTAATATTTTAATTTTCTAATCATTTCAAGAGTAGTTTTAACATCTAATTGTCCTGGAGCAGAAGATTCTTCAATAGATGCATATGTTATAGGAGAACCAAGAATAGGTCCAATTATACGAGTATATGTACCGATTTTATCCATTGAAATACCAATCATGTTCTTATTTTCCATAATTAATTGAAGTAATATATATGTGTCTTCAATATTTTCTGGTTTCAGAGCAACTTTTGGAATGTCACCAACACAATAAGCGTCTTTAACAATTTTATCTAAAAATTCCTTAGTTGGAGTTTTTGTAAAATTATGGTATGAAATAATAGTTTTATTAGCACAATGTGTAACTTTTTCTCTTAAAGATTCTTCAGTACTAAGTTCTATATCAGTTATTTCAACAAGAGGTGCATTATTTTTAAGAATATTTATTCTTTCTTCTTCTGTACCTTTAAAATATCCACCTTCTTTTTTTGTTCTATTTGTCAATATAATTGGTGTAGTGGTGATTTCTTTTATTTTTTTAATAATATCTGTTACTTTTTCTGAAGTTACATTATCTATTACATCAACTCTAAGTTCAATATAGTCAACACCACAACTAATGGCCTTATTCAATGTTTTTAGAATATCTTCTTCGTTATTTTCAATAATTGATCCACATACTCCTGTACTAATTTTAGCACTCCTCCTTGTTTAAGTATTAATATTAACTTTGTATTTTTTAATTTAAATTATTTTTATAAAACGTCACATAAATAATATAATATACTAATTATTTTTTTATAGGAGTTACATAATTATGAAAATGGTTTCATTTGGAGTAGACATTTCTGATAATGATGTTTCATGTAGTGATGATTTAATAAAATCTATTGAAGATAATCTTTATAAAATCAAAGAAGCAGGAGCAGTATTTGCAAGACTTAGTAATATAACAGGTGATGATATTGTAATTGTTGCGGTTATTGATGATGAAGATTCACTAGAAAAAGTAAATAAAACAATATTTGAAGTTTTAAAAGACAATGCTCTTGGTTTTGATGATTTAAATGGTGTTGGTAAAACACCTGAAGAGGCAGGTGAAGGAATATCTTATGCATCAATAAATTTAGATCCTAATTATTATCCTGATGCAATAATTGTAGCATTTGATACATATTGTGGTGAATCATTTGTAGATAAGGTAGCAAAATCAGCATTAAAAGCAGCAGTAGGTATGGATTATGTTAATGACACATCTTATAGTGTAGTTGATGATGTTCAATATATTCCTGGTGTAGGTTATGTTTCAAGTCAAACTGATGATCCTGTAGTTATGGTTGCTGTTGAAAATGTAGAAGAAATAGGGGTTGTAGCAGGTGCTATGACAGGAGCAATTCTTGGAAATAAAAATACTTATCTTGTAAAGAGAAATACACCAACAAATGTAATACCTGGTAGTGTAATTTTTTCAATAACAGCAATACTTAATGGTAATGTTATGGACTTAGCAGAACCATTATCATATAGGATGAAAATACTTGAAAAATAGAATATTCTATAGACTATATTATTGATTATAAAATTTAATCAATATCTTTTTTTATAAGAAATATTATTTTAAATTAATTTTTCTTTGTATTTTTTATTTTTATTTTATTAATAAATGATAAAATTTAATATAAACAATTTACAAATAAAATATTAATAGATAATGTAACATTAAATTTTTTAAATTAATAATAATGATGCTACAGAATTAGATTATTAACTAAAATAAGTGGAGATGTAATGGTGATATTATTAGATAAAGATACACAAGTTGTAGTTCAAGGGATTACTGGTAAACAAGGAAGATTCCATACAGAAGAAATGTTAAAATATGATACAAATATTGTTGCAGGAACAAGTCCTGGAAAAGCAGGACAAGAAGTTTCAGGAGTACCAGTATATAATACAATAGAAGAAGTTAAAAAATATCATCCTGAAGTAAATGCAAGTATTATATTTATACCAGCACCTTTTGTTAAAGATGCAGCTTTTGAAGCTATAAGTCAATTAGATCTTGTTATTATAATTACTGAACATATACCAATACATGATTCAATGGAAATAGTGGAATATGCAAAAGAACAAAATACAGTAGTGATTGGTCCAAATACACCTGGTATAATAACACCAGATATTGGAAAAGCAGGAATCATGCCAACTCATATATTTAAAAAAGGAAATATTGGTTTAGTTTCAAGAAGTGGAACATTAACTTATGAAGTTGCAAGTGAAATATCAAATGCTGATTTGGGAATAAGTACAGCTATAGGTATTGGTGGGGATCCAATTACTGGATTGAACTTTATAGATGTATTGAAAAGATTTGAAGATGATCCAGAAACAGAATATATTGTAATGTTGGGTGAAATTGGTGGAATTGCTGAAGTTAAAGCTGCAAAATATGCAAAAGAAAATTTAACAAAACCAGTTATTTCATTTATTGCAGGATTTTCTGCTCCTCAAGGTAAACGTATGGGTCATGCAGGGGCTATTATTGAAGGAACAGATGGAACAGCTCAAAATAAAAAAGAATTATTGAATAAATATGGTGTTCATGTAGCAGATAAACCATTAGATATAGTAAATATACTAAAATCATTATAAACAAAGAATAAAATATTATCTTTACTTATCTCCATATAATTTTGCTGTTTTTCAACAGCAATTTAACTTTTTTTTATTAATAACTCTTTTTAAGTATAAATTTATCATTGTTTTGATTATATTAATAATTAATAACATAATAATATATAATTAGTAAAAATATAATTACAAAAAAATTAAAAGGTGCAGTTTATGGAATTTACTGAAAAAGAAATCTTAGAAAAATTAGATTCTGGTGAAATAAGACTATTTGAAATAGAAAAATTCACAGACAGTGCAAATCAAGCAACAGATATTAGAAGAAAATACATAGAAAATAAAGCAAATGTTGAATTGAATCATATTTCTAAATATTCAATTGATATGACAGAAACATCTAAAAAAAATATTGAAAATCCAATAGGAACAATACAAATACCAGTAGGAGTAGCTGGACCTTTAATTGTAAATACTGATGATGAAACTATTGAAACATATGTTCCAATGGCCACAACAGAAGGAGCTTTACTTGCAAGTGTAAATAGAGGTTGTTCTGTTATACGAAAATCAGGTGGATGTAATGTATCAATTTTAGCAAATCAAATGACAAGAGCACCTGTTATTAAAACAAATAGTGTAAAAGATGCGAATAATTTGAAAAAATGGTTTAATGAACATTTTGATGAAATTAAAGAAGTAGCAGAGTCAACAACAAGTCATGGTAAATTACTTAAAATTGATCCTGTTGTAATAGTTGGACGTTTTGTATATCCTAGATTTGTATATGATACTGGAGACAGTATGGGAATGAATATGGTAACTATTGCTACAGAAGAAGCATTAAAATTAGTTGAAAAAGAAAATGATATTGATGTAATAGCTCTTAGTGGAAATTTCTGTGTTGATAAAAAAGCTTCAGCAGTAAATTTCATAGAAGGAAGAGGAAAAAGTGTTGTTGCAGAAGTAAGAGTACCTAAAGAAGTTGTGGAAAAAACATTAAAAACAACAACAGAAACAATAGTTGAAGTTAATTATTCTAAAAATATGATTGGATCAGCTGTAAGTGGAAGTTATGGATTTAATGCTCATTTTGCAAATATGGTTGCAGCAATATTTTTAGCGACTGGACAAGATCCTGCTCATGTAGTTGAAGGAAGTTTAGGTATAACAACAGCAGAAAATGATAATGGTGATTTATACTTTAGTGTAACATTACCTGATTTACCTGTAGCTACTGTTGGTGGAGGAACAAGACTTGAAACAGCAACTGAATCTTTAAATCTTTTAGGATGTAAAGGCTCAGGAATGGTTAATAAATATGCATCTATTGTAGCTGGTATTGTTCTTGCTGGTGAATTATCATTAATTGGTGCTTTATCTGCAGGACATTTAGCTTCAGCTCATAAAAAATTAGGAAGATAATTAAATAATTTAAAGAGTAAGATTATATGAAAGTTACATTTAAAAAAGTAGTTAAAGATTACATATCAATGAGTAGATATATTGCTTTAGGTTCTCTTGATGGAATATTAACACTTATGAGTATTTCATTAACAGCAGCTATTGCAGGGATTGCATCAGGTGGAAATGTAAATCCAATGACTGTTGGTCTTACAGGATTAAGTGGTGGAATTGCTCTTGCATTATCTAATGGATTTGGATCATATATTGGTGAACATGCTGAAGAAGAAAAAACAATACGTGATCTTGAAAGTAAAATGTTACTTGATGAACGTAAACTTGATGATACAATTATAAAAGAACAAGCAAATTATCGTGTTAATATGAGTATGTTAACACACGGAAGTGCAAGTTTTTTTGGATCATTTATTCCATCAATACCATTTTTTGTATTAGGTGATATATACACTGCAATAGGAGCAACTTTAACAATATGTTTTATATTATTGATTATTTTGGGTTCTTATCTTGGAAAAATATCAAAAGAAAGTATGAAAAAAACAGCATTCCAAATAGTATGTGTTGGAGTGTTAATTGTAATTATAAGTTATTTAATGGGAGGAGGACATGGATAATTTCCATGTAAACTTTTATTCAATGGTGATTTAATTGTTATATAAATATCATGTTGTATTAATTAAAGATAATGTTATTATAAATGATACTTATTATAAAGATGGAAAACAACCAACAAATGATGATTATAAAAAACTCATCGAACGTTATGGTGCCGATAAGATTGTTTTAAATAAAATAAATGATGATGAATTAAAATCAATTGATAAAGAAATTATAGATATTAGTAAATTATAATTTTTTCAAAATCTTATTTTACTCTTTTTTTTATAAATAAAACTTAATTTATAATTATTCTATAATAAAGTATATAATTCACTAAGATTAAACTAAAAATTAGATTGTCAATTATACAAAAGGGAGGCGTGTTATTTTGCATAAAAATTCTATAATTGGTGTAGTAGGTTTTATTTTTGCTTGTGTTAGTTCTTTTTTTTATATTTTTATTATCAACACATGACTCTTCAATACTAATTTATGCAATTTTAGGGGTAATTTCATCAATATATGGTCTTATAGCTTTATTATTTTATGAAAAAGAATATAGAGTTTGTATTTTAACGTATCTTGTTTCAGCTGTTGGAAGCTATGTTTCAACTAATGTTTTTGGGAATATACCAATAGTTTTATTCATTTTTGCTGCTATGGCTGCATTACATG
>CAZHBQ010000029.1:0-16424 GCA_964530785.1 uncultured Methanobacteriaceae archaeon
GGTGGTATATATTATAATAACAACAATACACTAGAAATGTCTAATTCAAATTTCAAAAATAGTACAGCAACTAATTATGGTGTTGTATTATATAATGGAGGAACTTGTAAATTAACATCAAATGATTTTACAAATAACACATTAGATAACATAAATATAATATATACAACACAACAACTTGAAATGTTAAATAATAAAATAGTAGTATATGAGAATTTAACATCACAACCAGTATGTCAAGAAAGTACAATAATATCACCAATAATTGACACCTCTTTACTAACATCAACACAAACAGTAACATTCACAGTAGAAGATAATGATTATAGTGATGTAACTAATAAAAATAATGGTACAACTTTAATTCATAACTTCACAACACTCGGAGAACAAAAAATACCAGTAACATATTCAGAAAATCCAGATAATGAAATTATCATATACATGGATACAGTAAAAAGAAATGCAACAATAAGTATAAGTCCAATTAATCCATCAAAAGTTGGAGATACTATATTATTATCATCAACAGTTAAATCAGAAAATATCATAGTTAATAATGGAAAAGTAATATTTACAATATTTGGTAATGAAATTGAAGCTTCTGTGATAGATGGAAAAGCAGAAACTGAATACACTATACCAGATGGTGTAGAAGTTAACAAATATACAGTAAATGCAAAATATGAAAATTCATTATATAACTCTGCAGAAACAACAACAGAACTTGAAATTATCAAACGAGGAACTAATATCACTGTTACTTCGTTAGATTCTCTAAAAGCAGGAGATACTATTAATATTCAAGTAACAGTAAATGATGAGAAAAATAAACCTGTAACAACTGGAGAAGTTGAAATTACATTATTTAATCAAACAATAAAAGCAGATGTAGTTGAGGGTAATGTAGTATTTAATTATACAATACCTGAAGGTACAAAAGCAGATGATTATAATGTAGAACTTAAATACTTAGAAAATGATCTCTACACTGAATCTGAAACAAATACAACATTAAATGTTATAAAATCAGATATTTATGTAGATTTAAAACCAATAGAAATATCTGCTGGTGAAAATACTACAATCGTTACAACAATATATGATACAGATGGAAATTCAATAAAATCAGATATTAATGTAATAATAAACATTAATGGTACAGATTATCCAACAACAGCAAAAGATGGGGTAGTTGATGTAACAATTGATACAAGTAATATTATACCAGGAACATACCCAATAACAGTTACAGTAGAATCAAATGAATTATATAACACAGCAGAAAATGAAACTACTTTATCTATTGTAGAGAGAAATGCAACAATAACTATTGATCCTGTAGATCCATCAAAAGTTGGAGATACGATTTCATTATCAGCAGAAGTTAACTCTGAAGATAGTGTAATTAATGATGGTGTTGTAGTATTTACTATATTTGATGAAGAAATTGAAGTTCCTGTAGTAGATGGAAAAGCAGAAACTGAATATACCATACCTGATGAAGTGGAAGCTAATGAATATGTAGTATCTGCTAGATATGATAATCCAATATATGCATCAGTAGAAGATACAACAGAACTTGAAATTATCAAACAAGGAACTAATATCACTGTTACTCCATTAGATTCTGTAAAAGCAGGAGATACTATTAATATTCAAGTAACAGTAAATGACATTGATAATGTAGCTCTAACAACTGGAGAAGTTGAAATTACATTATTTAATCAGACAATAAAAGCAGATGTAGTTGATGGTAGTGTAATATTTAATTATACAATACCTGAAGGTACAAAAGCAGATGATTATAATGTAGAACTCAAATACTTAGAAAATGATCTCTACACTGAATCTGAAACAAATACAACATTAACTGTTATAAAATCAGATATTTATGTAGATTTAAAACCAATAGAAATAATAACTGGTGAAAATACTACAATCGTTGCAACAATATATGATACAGATGGAAATCCAATAAAATCAGATATTGATGTGGTAGTAAATATTAATGGTACAGATTATCCAACAACAGCAAAAGATGGAGTAATTAATGTAACAATTGACACAAGTAACATTGTACCAGGAACATACCCAATAACAGTTACAGTAGAATCAAATGAATTATATAACACAGCAGAAAATGAAACTGATTTAACAATCATAAAAAAAGATGCAACAATAAGTATTAATCCAATAAATCCAGTTAAAGTTGAAAGTACACTTCATGTTGTTGCTAATGTAACAAGTAATGATATTTTAATTAATCAAGGAGAAGTTATCTTTAAATTTAATGGTAAAACAATTAAAGATGAAGAAGGAAATACTATTAAATCTTCTGTAAATAATGGTGTTGCTATCCTTGACTATAAATTACCAGGAACAATTGGAGCAAAAAATTATACAATTACTGCAATATATGATAATGTATTATATAATAGAGTAGATGATAATGCTCAAGTTTCAGTAATTAAATTAGATACTAAAATAGTTACAAATAATATAAGAACATATAAGGATACTAATTCAGTAACACTAGATGCAGTATTATATGATGAAAATGGAAATCAAATTACTGGAAATAATAAAGTTGTAATTAAAATTAATGGTAAAACATTAACTCAACTTACATCAACAAATGGGGTGGTTTCTTCAAATATAGATATTCTATATAATGAAGGAAATTATACTATTACAATTATATCAGGAGAAAATAGTAAATATAATACAAATAGTATTAATACAACTCTTGAAATAATTAAAAGAAATACTTCAACTAAAGTAAATGTAGAAGAAAGTTCTTTAAAAGTTGGAAGTTCAACTTTATTAACAGCAACAGTAACAGAAAATGGTTCATTATTAAGTAGTGGAGAAATTATCTTTAAAGTTAATGGTAAAACAATAACTGATCAAAACGGAAATGAAATAAAAGTAGAAGTAAAAAATGGAATAGCACAATTAAATTATACATTACCTCATTCAATGTCTGCAAAAGATTATGTGATAAGTGCAGTATTCCTAGATAATAACTATTATTCAAGATCAGAAGATAATACAACAATAACAGTATCTAAATCAAATACTCATATTTCATTAGAACCAATTGTAGTAGCAAAAGGTGAAAATAGTACTTTAACAACAACAATTCTTGATGAATCAGGAAATGCTGTTTCTGGAAATATGAAAGTTGCAATAAAAATTAATGGAAAAACAATTACTCATCTAACTATTGTAAATGGGTTAATTGATATAACATTACCAACAAGTTTATTAAAAGTTGGAAATAATACATTAATAATTGTAACTGGAGAAACAAGTAATTATAATGAATGTAGAATAAATTCAACTATAATAATTACAGGATAATAAATTTATTATATTTTTATTATCCTATTTTCTTTTTTTAATATATTTAATTATTTTAAGCTAATTTTTTGGTATTATTTTAATCAAAACATTTATTAACTTAAAAATGTATATATATCTATAGGCTAGGTTGGGAGGTCAGTGGTCTCTTGTAAGCTCAAATCCTCTATATGGAGCGACCGAAGTTTTTGGAGAGGCATATTAAATACTAATAAGCCTATTTTTGTGATGTAGAAGTTTCGTCCCTTAGGATTAGCGGTGATAGAGGTTTAACTGGAGGGTTAAATTAAACTATCTTAACTAGATGAACGGGTCAGGTCTGGAAAGAAGCAGCTCTGTTTTAGACAACTGATGTTTAAGGATCAGCGGGGTGGAGTTATGAATTTAGATAACTTATTTTTATGAGGTATGTCCATCCAATTACATGCCGTTATAAAAAAAATATTTTTTATAAAACCGTTACTTTTAAATGTAATGAAATACAAACTATTATATAACTTGTTATCAATTGTCGAGGTGGCCCAGCCTGGTACGGCGGTGGCCTGCTAAGCCACTGGAGAGATCTCCACCCGGGTTCGAATCCCGGCCTCGGCGCTTAAATTTTACTAATTTTTATTATAATTAATTTATATTTAATTTTAACTTATTATTTATCTAAAAAAAATTTATTCTATTTTATTGAAAAAATATATAACATATATAACTCTATTTTTTTACAAATTATACTTATTTAAACTTGTCTTTTGTAATAAAACATTGATTAAATAAATTTAGTTATCTATTATTATGATAAATAATATAAATTTATTATTTAATAGGTAGTACATATACATAGTGTGATGTATTTTCATTAAATTTTTATTTTTTTATCTATTGAAAATGAAACTTTTTTTATATAAAGTGATAAATATAATAGTAGAGTAAAAAAAACTTAATTTTAATATTTTTTTAAATAGTATACAGGAGGATTAAATTAAAAATGGCAAATGATGGAAATGAACAATTTTTACTAAAAGCTAAACAAGAAATCAGACAGAAAATTAAAACAGAAAATAAGGAATTAGAAGAAATTAACAATGAAACTTCTGAACTAGAAAGAGCAATCAAAGGATATGATAAATTCTATGATGATTTAAATAATTTTATCCTAGAGAGTATGCAGGATTTCACAGTAAATGAGGAAGATCTTCCAGAATACTTTAAAAGTAATATTAATGAAATCTACCAGAATTATGTTCAAATAAGAAAAGATGCAATAGACGAAATTGGATCATTAAATAAATATATAGAAAAAACAACAAGAGATATAAATAGTAATAAAAGAACTCTTAAGTTTTATAGATCACAATACATGGACAGTGACTTTTTTGATGAATGTATGCCTCTTGTAGATATATATACTAAAAAAATAGAGTTATATGAAAAGAATCTGGATTTAACAAAAAAAATAATTAAAGAAATAGAAAAAATTGCAGATAAACTTGAAGGATGGAAATAAAGAAGAAAAAATAATATAAAACTTCTTTTTTTAAATTTTTATACTATTTTTTCAAGTCTTTTCATTGCTTCTTTAAGATTAGCGTAACTCTCTGCATATGATAATCTAATATAATTTTCACCCATACTACCAAATGCATTACCATTAACTAGTATAACATCTTCTTTTACAGCTTGTTTTATGAATTCATCAGGATTTTCTTTTTTAAAGAATACATAAAATGCTCCATCAGGATTTACACATTCAAGTCCCATATCATTTAATGATTCAACAACAAGATCTCTTCTTTTTCTAAATTCTTTTGTCATATCAGTTACACATTTTTGTGATGCAAGTAATGCTTCTGTTGCAGCAATTTGGGTAGCTGTATCAACACAAGCTACATTATACTGGTGTACTTTTAGTATTTCATCAGTAATTTCGTCTACCGCAGCAGTATATCCTATACGTAGACCTGTCATTGCATATGATTTTGAAAATCCATTTATTGTAACAGCATTATCTGTGTATGTTTGGAAGCTGTAATGTTTTCTGTCATATATTATTTTTTCATATATTTCATCAGAGAATATTATAATATCTTTTTCTGTTGCAAGTTCTGCAATTTCTTTAATATCTTCTTTTTCCATAACTGCTCCTGTAGGATTACATGGAGAATTCATAACAATAGCTTTTGTATTTTCTGTTAAACTATTTTCTATATCTTCAACTGTTGTTTTAAATCCATTTTCATACTTTGATTTTACAGGTATTGGGTTGGCTCCTGCAATTTTTACAACTTCCTTGTATGATAAAAATCCAGGATCTGGTATGAGAACATCGTCTTTTGGATTAATTAGCGCCATTATTGATGAATATAATGCTTCACTAGCTCCTACTGTTACAATAATATCATCTGATGATACTTTAATATTATTATCTTTATCTAGTTTTCTTTTTATTGCTTCTCTTAGCTTAATTTCTCCCTTATTTTGGGAGTAATGTGTATAACCTTGACTTAATGCATCATTTAATGCTTCGGTTATATGTTGTGGTGTGTCAAAGTCAGGTTCTCCAAGTGCAAGATTTATTGCTGTTGGACTTGCTTGTTCAAACATTTTACGTACTTGTGATAAATTAATATCTGATACTCTTTTTGCTCCATAATTCATTATTTTTATCTCCTTATTATCTTTTTTTTAGCATGAACCACATTTGTAGCATCCATTGGTTTCACACCATGATGTTATAGTTCCATCTTCTACTTTTTTATATTCATCTTTAAGGAATGATTCTTTTATTCCTACATCAATTTCATGCCATGGAAGTTTATAATTTTCTTTTTCTTTAGCTTCATTTAGTTTATATGCTAATTTATGCCAATCCCTAAATGATATTTTATTTCCAATTTTTAGAAGTGGATTTAGTTCTGCTCCACTATTTGATAGAACATATTGTATTGTTGCTTTTTTAAGACTTTCTTGTTTATGTTTATATTTGAGTCTTGGACTGTATTTTTTAAATTTCTCATATAGGTCATCATAGTCAAATTTCATGTATTGTAGTGGTGTGTGTGGTTTAGGAACTAGTGGGTTTACACTGGTTTTTATTGTATTGTATCTGACACCTTTGCTGGTTATTGATCTTAGGAAGTTTACAAGTTCAAGTACGTCATCTGTAGTTTCACCTGGTGTTCCGAGTAGTAGATACATTTTTACTTTGAGTTTAAGATCAATTGCTCTGTCTATTGTGTTTATTATTTCTGAGTCTTGCATTGGCTTGTTTAGTTTCATTCTTTGTTTTTGTATGGTTTCTGGTGCTATTGTTATTGTTTTTAGTCCATTTGTTTTTAGAATCTCAAGAAGTTCATCTGACACTGATTCTACTCTAAGTGATGGTGTTGCTATTTGGAAATCTTCTTCTGATAATTGCCAGCATAATTCTTCTATTTTACTGTAATCACTTACTGCTTCTCCTAGTAGTGCTACTCTATTTTGTCCTGTTGCATGTCTTGTTTTTATTGCTGTATCTAGTAGTGTTTTTATGTCAACTTCTCGTCGTGGTCTGTACATACATCCACTCATACAGAATCTGCATCCACGAGTACATCCTCTTGATACTTCAAGTAGAAATGTGTTTCGACCAAATGCTGGTACAAACTTATCATTATCTGTATTTGTAACAATTTGATATATAGGTCTCCATGCATCTTTCATATTTTTTACTTGTTGCATTTTTACTGGATGTCCTGGAAGGTATACTCCTGGTATTTCAAGAAAATCAAATATATCTTCACGGGGATTGTTTGTATCACTTTTAACATCTATTATCTGGTCGAGTATTACTTCTGCATCTCCTATAACAAATAGGTCAACAAATGTTGATATTGGTAAGGGGTTTGATGCAGCACACGGTCCTCCTGCAATTACAAGAGGATCTCCTGCTTTTCTATTTTTACTCTCAAGGGGTATGTTGCTGCGTTTTAACATTTCTATCATGTTAAGATAATCTTCTTCAAATTGTAGTGTGAAACTTACAATATCAAAGTCTGCAAGGTCTGATCTTGTTTCTATGCTTTTTGTTTGTGGGTAGATTACTCTTTCACAATATATATCTTCTCTTGCATTTAGATAATCATATATTATTTGGTATCCCATTGAAGACATAGCAACTCTGTATATGTTTGGATAACATGATGCAAATCGTGTTATGACTTTTCTTGGATTTTTAATTACTGTATTGTATTCTTCAATCATGATATTATGTCCTTAATCAAATAGTTTTATTTTTATATTTATTTTTTTAATTAAGATAGTTAGATATAGTTATGTTATTTATAATTATTACATTTATAGGAAATTTTTGTTGTTTTCTTCTTATTTTTTTATTTTTTTATTTTGGATAGTTAAGTATAAATACTATCTTTCAATTAATATAGTATAGTTGCTTAGGCAATAATTAGCATTAAAATAATTGTATTTGAAAGTATAAAATACAAATCAAATAAAGAAAAACAGGTGAAAAATTGAATCAAACAAAAAATGGGATGGATTCGGAAAGTAATTCAAAAGTAGATATGATAAGAGGAGATCCGAAAATTGCAATAAAAACCATAGCATGGCCACTTATAATAACACTCGTGTTAACCATGGTATATAATATGGTAGATAGAGTTTGGGTAGCAGGATTAGGAGCAGATCCACTTGCAGCTTTAGGATTTGCAACACCATTATTTATAATAATTGGTGGAATAGGAAATGGATTTGGAGCTGGAGTAAACTCCTTAATTTCAAGATATATTGGAGCAAAAGATAAACATAACGCAAGTAATGGTGCAATACATGGAATATTAACGTCAATTGTACTTTCAATATTAATACCAGTTATTCTTTTACCATTTATATATCAAATATTAATAGCAATGGGTGCTTCACAAGTAATGGGTTATGCATTACCATATTCATCAATTATTATAATAGGAGCATTTACACTTGTATTTAATGGTGTTTTATCAAGTCAATTAAGAGCAGAAGGAGATATTAAACGTGCAACAATAGCATTAATACTTACAGGAGTATTAAATATTGTAATAGATCCAATATTTATTTATACATTAAATCTTGGAGTAATAGGAGCAGCACTAGCAACAGTATTCTCAGCACTTGTTGCAACACTTCTTATGTTATACTGGATACTTATAAAAAGAGATACATATGTTGATGTATCAAGAAAAGAATTCCACTTCAGTAAAGATATATTAAAAGATTTAATTTCAGTAGCAGTTCCTGCAAGTGTTGAACAATTAATCTTATCAATTGTATCAATGGTAGCAAATGCAGTTCTTGCATTAATCTCAACAACAGAAGTTGTAGCAGGATATACCGCAGCATGGAGTATTGTTCAAGTAGGTATGATGGTACCAGTAGGTATTGCAACAGCAGCAATAACAGTAGCAGGAGTAGCATATGGTGCACGTGACTTTAAAAGAGTTAATTTAGTATGTGATTATTCAATAAAATTATCAATGATTTTAGGAATAATAATTATGATTCTTATGGAAATATTTGCACCACAAATAGCATTACTCTTTAGTTATTCAGCATCAAGTGCTGGACTTAATACTATCATAGTTGATGTTTTAAGAGTTCTAGCATTATTCTTAGTAGTAGTGCCAGTAGGTATATGTTGTGCATCAGTATTCCAAGGAATAGGAAAAGGAACAATCTCATTAATCCTAACAGTACTAAGAGAATTTGTATTTATACTTTTATTAATTTATGTACTTGTATTTGTAGTGGGTGTAGGAACTATAGGAGTATATGGATCAATAGTATTAGGAGTACTTCTAGGTTCATTACTTGCACTGGTCGTATTTAAAGGATATATTAAAAGAATTGAAAAATTTGAAGGATATTAATTCCTACAATACTTATTTTTTTTAAAATAGAATATATAAAATTAAATAATTAATACAATAGTGGATTATTATGTCATTACCAGAAAAAATAATAGAAGAAGATAGTGAAATAACAAGTATACCTTTAAACTTATATTTATCAGTAATAACAAGACAACATAATATATACATGAATCATGAATTAAAAGAATATAATATATCAGCAGGTGAATTTCCTATACTTATGAAAATATATTTTGAAGGAAAAAAAACCCAACAAGATATAGCAAATTCATTTTATTTAACACAAGGAACCGTTGCAAGAACAGTACGAAACCTTGAAGATAAAGGATTTATTAAACGTAAAATTGATGATAAAAATCGAAGACGAAACTTTGTATATCTAAAAGATAAAGGAAAAGATATAGCCGAACACATTTATAACCTTGAAAATAAATGGGAAGGTATGATTCTTGAAGATTTAAGTCCTAGTGAGACTAGGAGTGTTAAAAGAATATTATATAAAGCTACAAGAAATTCGTTAGATGCAATAAACTTTGATGAATCTTAATTTTCTATTTTTTCTATTTTTTTATTAACTTTATTAACAACTTCTCTTTTTTTTAAATATTATTTATTTATAACATGAATTACATAAAAAATAATAGACAATATTAAGAGAAATAAACCTTTTTTTAGCTTATTTTTCTAAAATTTATTTTAATATTTTTTTAGTTTTTTTTATATATTACATAGAGGTTTGTATTAATGGAATATTCTTATAAAAAGGTAGTTGTTGGTGGAACGTTTGATAAGCTTCATAAAGGTCATGAAGCTCTTCTTAGTAAAGCTTTTGAGTTAGGTCAGAATGTTTTAATTGGAATTACATCTGATGAATTTGCAAGTAATAAGAAGCATAAGGTTGAACCTTGTAATGTACGTATTAGAAGGTTAAAGAAAATTATTAGTAATTATACTAATACTTATGAAATTAAAGAAATTTCTGATAGTATGGGTAGTGCTGATGTTGATGCTGATCTTGAAGCTATCATTGTAAGTCATGAAACTGAGGAATCTGCTGTTTTAATTAATAATGTTCGATTGAGTAATGGTTTGAATCCTTTGGATATTATTGTTATTGAATGGGTTCTTGCAGGTGATGATATTCCAATTTCTTCAACTCGTATTAGGAAAGGGGAGATTAATCAGAAGGGTGTAGTGTTGATTGGTTAATTTCCCTTCTTTCACTATTTTTTTTTATATTTGTGTTAGTACTGTTTTTCTTGTCGTGTTTAGTAGTGTTTTTGAGTGTTTTGTTATTTCATTTAAGTAATTTGTTGTGTAATTTGCTGTTATTAGTATAATCATGCTTATTGTTGCGAGTATTAGTATTGCCTCAGCACTTATTTGTCCATTTTTGTCTAGTTTTTTCATGTTTTGTTTGTTAGGTTATTTCTTATTTGTTGTGCGTCTTCTTTTGCACTGAAGTTGTTTCCACTTGTAAAGTAGTTTGAATATATTTGCATTGCAACTAGTGCTATTATTATTACTCCTCCAAAGAGTAGGATGTATTCTGCAGCTCCTTGTCCTTTCTGGTCTTTTATCATGTTCATGTTTTTTTACACCTCCATTATATATTACTAATTATAGTATTTATTATTACATATTATAAAAGTATTACTATTTAGGTAAATTTTAATAAAAAAGTATTACTAAAACAAATGATCAAACAAAATTTTAATAAAAATCCTAAAACAAATACAATAACAATAAATGGTGTTAAATAATGAAAATACTAATAACAACATGTGGAGTCGGAATCGGGCATGCATCAAGAGACTTAGCACTAGCAGAACTACTAGAAAAAAAAGGACATGAAATAGAATTTGCAAGCTATAACTCAGGACTACACTACTTACAAAAAAATAAACAAAAAGTTCACCAAATACCATCAATGAACTTTCAAGGAGAAAAAGGACAAATAGATATAAAACAATCACTAAAAAAATCAAAAACAATACCATATACATTCATAAAAACAATACATAAAGAAATAAAACTAATAAAAAAAATAAAACCCGACCTAATAATAACAGATTCAGACTACTCAGCACCAATAAGTGCAAAAATACAAAAAACTCCATGTTATATTATAACAAATGAATTAAAATTCACATTTTCACAATCAACATCATCAAGATTTGTTAAAAACTTTGAAAAATTTGTAGAAAAACTAATACAAAAAATATCAAAAAAAGCTGATCTGATACTAATACCAGATATACCAAACACAGTAAAAATACCAGAAAAACTAGAAAACAAAACATATTTCATAGGGCCACTACTACATAATAACACAAAAAATATAAAAACAAAAAAAGAACTACGACAAAAGTATAATATACGTGATGATAAAAAAGTAGTAGTTGTAACAATTGGTGGAAGTGAATTTGGAAAAATACTAATAGAAAACATATGTAAAATAGCAGACAAACTAGAAGTAGACACCATAATAATGTTCACAGGACTTGAAATAGATCCAACAATATTTAAAAAAGAAGATTCAAAAAAAGAAATTATAATTAAACAATTCACATATAATCTAACTGAATGGATGAAATTATCAGACCTAACAATAGCACTAGCAGGACATACAACAACAATGGAATTAATATCAATAAAAAAGCCAAATATACTAATACCTCTTACAAATCACTCAGAACAACAGAAAAATATTGAAAGAATAAAACCATATAATATAACAAAAACAACACAAATAAATAATAAAGAAGAACTAATCAAAATAATCAACACAACAATAAAAAATATAGATAATATAAAAATAAACCAAGAGTATGATAAGTTTATAAAATATGATGGACGACAAAATGCTCTAGAATTAATCAATAAAATTAAGAAATATGAATAATATAATATAAAATAAAGAGAAAGGATTTGATAATATGTATATAGAATATTTAGGACATTCAGCATTTAATATAATTACAGAAGAAGGATTAAATATACTCATTGACCCATTTATAAGTAGTAATCCTGCATGTTCAACACCTGTTGAATCATTAAAACCAGATGTAATACTTGTAACACATGGACATTCTGACCATTTTGGTGATACTCTTGAAATAGCTAATAATTCTGGAGCAACAGTAATTGCAACACATGAAATTGCATTATTTGTACAAAAACAAGGATTAAATGCAATTGGTATGAATATTGGCGGATCTATATTATTAAATGGTGGGGTAACTGTAACAATGTGTGATGCAAAACACACATCATCTATTGATTTTACAGAAGAAGTAGAAGTAGCTGGCTCTGCAACAGGTTATATTATAACACTTGAAAATGGTAAGAAAATATACCATGCAGGTGATACTGGACTATTTAGTGATATGAAACATATAATTGGAGATTTGTATAAGCCTGATATTTCACTTATTCCTATTGGTGATAGATTTACTATGGGTCCAAGTGAAGCTAGTATTGCATCTAAATGGTTAGGTTCAAGAATTGTAATTCCAATGCATTACAATACATTTCCTGAAATTGAACAAGACCCAGAATTATTTGCAGAACTTGTAAATACTGAAAGTATTGGAACTTATACTGTCATATTACTTCCTGGTGAATCATATAATGAAGATTAATTATCTTCTTATCTTTTTTTGAAAACTAGTTTATGTCTTTTTATGGATTTTTAAGAATAATATATTTTGAAAGATTATGTGTAATACATTTTGGGAAAATATTCAAATGCATAATTCTTCTTTTTTGATATAGAATTATATATCTTCCCAGCTATATTCCTATTTTATTTTTTTTATGGTATTACTTTAATCTTTCAGATATATATTTATAATATAATAATTACAAGTATATATTTTTTTAGTAAATAAATGTAAAATGTTTAATTAAAATAAGAAAATATCACTAAATATAAATTTAACTTAAAAAGTCTGTAGATTTTTGAACTAAATTATAAATATTAAATTTTAATGTAGAAAATAGTAAATTTATATAGTAAAAAAGATATAAAATAATAATAGATGGAAAGATTTAACTAATTATATCCTAAAAAAATATAAGGAATTAATAGAGTAATTCTTTATCTATTCTTTCCATATTTCTGATTATACTCCCTAATATCTAATAAATCACATTTACCTGTTGGAAGACAACGTACAACATCATCAAGGGTAAATAATTTATCAGGATCAATAATATTTAACACATCCTTAGATACTCGTTCTTTTTTTGTAAAGCCAGGTTTAACAATGACAAAGTTTTCACCCATATTTTTAACACATTCAACGGGGCCTGCCATAATACGTTTATCATCATCATATTCAACAACACCAATACCAATAAGAAGTGGAACATTACGAATATAATTCTTACGACCTCTAATTACAAAAGAACCCTTACTTAAGTATTCACCACTTACAGGTGTTTGAGATACCTGATCCATACCTACCCAGTAGGAATCATATGATGAAAATCCTTCCTTCCATGCACTACTATAACTACTTGCAAAACAAGCAGCATCATATAGGGTAGTTTCTGGAATTTCATCACCATTGCTATTTTGTATAATTGTAGAAGGAGCACCATGAATATCACAGTGGAAGTAAATATCACTGGCAGTTGAATGCTTTTTAACAACCTGTTCATTACTTATAGCATCACGACCACCAATAACAAGATATCCATCACGACTAACAAACCATCTGATTTTTTCATACCATTTAAGTTCACGTCTTTGTTTTCTTTTTTGTTTCTCATTAAGTTGTGTTATAGCAATATCTTTTTTATTCTCAAGCTTTTTAATTTCAGCTTTAGTATTTTCTATTGCAATATTTACACCACTAATTTTTCGTTTAGCCTTTTTACCTTTATTATAATACTTTTCAGCACTCTCAGGAATTCCAACACGACTATCAATAAGAATTGTTGTATTATCATAACGAAGTGTTAAAACACCCATCTTATCAACAGATTCAATTGTTTCAAGTACTGGTAAAGTTTTTTCTTTTTTAGATTTTTTAATAATCTTAGCTATTTCTTGCCATGAATAAGTCTTGCGTGCTGAATCTATCACATTTAAAATCTCTTCAATATCACTATAATGGGCATATATTGTATCTCCCTTGTGTTGAGTATCTTCTATTGTTTTATAAAATCCTGCAAGTGATTCTTCCTGCATTTTAAGACGTTTTTCATATTTTCCTATACGTTTTTTCCATACATCTTCTTCTTGTGATTTAATATCTTTTACAATCTTCTTACTGTAGAATTCATCTGATGCTTTATTAAATGTGTCATAATATGTTACTTCATAATTTTCATACTTATTAAGATTTATTGGTACAAAATCCTTATTTTTATCTTTATCATTTTCTTCATGAATTATTTGTGGTTTTGGACTATTTTCTATTTTACTAAATAATTCGCCTATAGCATTATTTAATTCTGTGATCTGTTCTTCTGTAAGTTCTTGGGCTAATGTTTGTTTATCAATTGTTGTATAACTTATTATTTCCTCAGCATATAATCCTCCAAGTCCATTTGTTGCAAGAGTTCTTACAATATCACGGTCTGATGAGGAACATATTTCTTTAAGTTCAGATTTATTAGTCTCACTTATTATAATTCCCTTTTCTGGTGGATATTTATATTCTTCATGTGCTGTTATTTTACGATCATGCCATTGTTTATGTTTTATTGGTGATATAATATTATTTTCTCCATCAAGAAGAATTACATTTCCACGACTAAATAATTCCACAATTAATGTATACTTATTTTCCTTTTTTTCTACATTAATTTCAACAATACGATCAAAGTCATGTTGTTTAATAGAAGTTATTCGTCCACCACTTAAATGTTTTCTTAGAAGCATTGGAAAATTAGGTGGTATTGTAGGATTTGGCTGTGGATAATCAGTTAAATGTATTCTTACACCAGCTTGCATTACAAGATCTTTACGACCTTCACCTGATTTTCTTAGTTTGATTCTTATTGTATCATATGCTGGTTGATATGCTTTATCAATACGTGTATTAACTATTTCTTGATTTAATTCCTCTACAATTGTATGAATGTCTACATTTGACATTGATTTCATAAATGATCCACCTCAATATTTCTTTATCTAATAGAATATTATTTTATTTACTATTATATTTTTTGTAAAAACTCTAAATTATAGATATGTTTTTATATGATAAAACTATTAAAGAAATAGTACATATCTAAACTATAAAAAAAGTATTTTAGAAAATATTGTTTTTTATAAGTTTAATATTCAAATTAAGTGTAAATTAAGTGGTGGTGATTTATTATGCAGGATTTAAGTCGTAGTAAAGTAAGAAAAGGAAATAATTTATCAAAAAATGTTAAAATACCTGATAATATTGTTGATTTACTCGATATTAAAGAAAATGATTCGTTTGTATGGACTGTGAAATTTGTTAATTCAAAACCAATTCTTACAATAAGACATGAAAAATGTAAATTTAAAAAGCCTAGAAGATATCGAACTTCAAGGTTGCCTGAGGAGGAAAATCCTGTAGGTTATGAGGAGTATTATGTTGACTTTGAAAAGTATGAATAATAAAAATATTTTTTTTTAATTTTTATTTTTAAACAATTATTTTAAATTATCATCTATTTTTATATAAATTTAGTTAAACACAAATAATATTTAATCAAACCCAAAAAAAGGTAAATATAAAGGCTATTTTATCAATAATAATTATTAATAAAAAAATAATGGGGAATATGGTTGGATAACTACTATAAAGAAGTAAATAGAATTTTAATAATAATATTATTTCTAAATCTTTTTGTTGCTCTTATAAAAATTGGGTGTGGAGCATACTATAATATACTCAGTATGACATCTGATGGATATGAATCCTTATTTGATGGAATATCAAACATAACAGGAATAATAGCAATATATTTAGCAAAAAAACCTAATGATGAAGAACATAGGTATGGTCATACAAAGGTTGAAACATTTGCATCAATATTTATAGCAATACTTCTATTTATCGTAGCAATAGAGGTAATAACATCATCAATAAATAGATTTAATGGAATTGGAATACCTAATGTAACACTTGTAGGATTTATAATACTACTTTCTACATTAATTATCAA
>CAZHBQ010000030.1:0-16032 GCA_964530785.1 uncultured Methanobacteriaceae archaeon
CTTTTCCAATTGGAGTAGCTTCCTTTAATGCTTTAGCATCGAATTGTGGATGTAGTAATGTATCTAAGTTTCTTGGATCAATCATTAATACAGCTTCTTGTTCACTTCTCATTCCTTCATCAACTAAATCACAAGCAATTTTTAAAGCGGCTTGAGCTGTTCTTTTCCCATTTCTTGTTTGTAACATATAAAGTTTACCATGTTCAACAGTAAATTCCATATCTTGCATATCTCTGTAATGTTCTTCTAGAGTTTTACAAACTTTCTCAAACTCTTTAAATGCTTCTGGGAATTTTTCTTCCATTTCAGAAATGTGCATAGGTGTACGAACACCAGCAACAACATCTTCACCTTGAGCATTAGTTAAGAATTCTCCAAATAGACCTTTTTCTCCGGTAGCTGGGTCACGAGTAAAGGCTACACCTGTACCACAATCATCACCCATATTACCAAATGCCATAGATTGAACATTAACAGCAGTTCCCCAAGAATAAGGAATGTCATTATCTCTTCTATATACATTTGCACGTGGATTATCCCAAGAACGGAATACAGCTTTAATTGCACCCATTAATTGTTCTTTTGGATCATCTGGGAATTCTGAACCAATTTTACTTTTATATTCAGCTTTAAATTGATTAGCTAATTCATGTAAATCTTCAGCATCAAGTTCAACATCTTGTTTAACACCTTTTTCTTCTTTCATCTTATCGATTAATTCTTCGAAGTATTTCTTACCTACTTCCATAACTACATCAGAATACATTTGAATAAATCTTCTGTAGCAATCCCAAGCCCATCTTGGATTTCCTGATTTTTCTGCTAAAACATTAACTACTTCTTCATTTAATCCTAAATTAAGAATAGTATCCATCATACCAGGCATTGATGCTCTTGCACCACTTCTAACTGAAACGAGTAATGGATTTTCTTTATCACCAAACTTCTTTCCAGTAATTTCTTCCATTTTACTAATGTACTCATTTATTTGAGATTGAATTTCACTATTAATTTCTCTTCCATCTTCATAATATTTAGTACATGCTTCAGTAGTGATAGTAAAACCTTGAGGTACTGGCAAGCCAATATTAGTCATTTCTGCTAAGTTAGCGCCTTTACCACCAAGAAGGTTTCTCATATCAGCATTACCTTCAGTAAATAAATAAACATACTTTGTCATAATACTTTCTCCTCCTAACGTACATATTTATAATAACAAAATAAGAAAAACTACACAATAACTTTTATGTAGTTTTTAATTATTTTAATACTATTTTTATTCTATATTATTCTTATCTTTAAGTTTATAATAACATTTTGGACACATACTTTCATAGCTTACGTTATCTTCCCCATCAATCGCAACTTGTTCTCCATCAAAAACATACTTATTATTTATTTTTCTTACATTTATTGTTGCCTTATGTCCACACTTACATATTGTTTTAATTTCTTCTATTTTATCTGCAATTGATAATAATCTTGGACTTGCCCTAAACCCTTTCATTTGAAAATCACACCTAAGTCCATAACATATAACTGCAATATCTAATTTTGCAGCTATCATTAAAAGTTCATCTATTTGTTTTTCTTCTAAAAATTGTGCTTCATCTATTAGTAAACAGGCTATATCATTATGTTTATTTTTAATTAGTTCATAAATGTTATCTCCATCTTTGATAAAATAATCAATCTTTCTTTTAAGACCAATTCTAGATACTATATAATTATCCCCTTTAGTATCTAATATTGGTTTTATAAGTAACACTTTCATTCCTAAACTTTCATAATTATAAGCTGTTTGTATAATAATAGTTGTTTTTCCAGAATTCATTGCTCCATATTTAAAATATAATTTTGCCATATTATTACTTCCTTATTTATATAAATTAGAATTATTTCTTCCCGTTTGAATATTATTTTTTCTCATATTCCTATAGTCATTATTCATTTGTCTAGCCAAATTATTTTCCTTTTTTATTCTATTAGGTTGTAAAACATTATTTACTGAACCCAGTGTTGTATTTCTATTTGGCATTAAACTTCTATTAGGTAGTCCATTTCTTTTTAAATTATCCATCTTATCACCTATTCTAATATATCATAATTACTATAATTATTAAATACTATTTATGTGCCCTTGGATGTGATTTTAAATACACATTACGTAATCTTTCATTAGTTACATGTGTATAAATACTAGTCGAAGAAAGTGATGAATGTCCGAGTAATTCTTTTACAGTTAATAAATCCGCCCCATTTTCTAATAAGTGAGTAGCAAAAGTATGTCTTAAAGTATGGGGTGATATATGTATATTAAGAGATGCTTTTTTAATTATTTTATCTAATATTAGCCTTACTCCCCTACTTGTAATATTATTACCCTTTGCATTCAAAATTAAATAGTCATTTGATTTGCCATTAAGCAAGTGGGTTCTACCATTATTTATATATAAATCTAATGAATCTAGTGCATAATTACCAAACAATACAATTCTTTCTTTATTACCTTTACCTAAAATTCTTATACTTTTCTCTTCAAAGTTAATGTCTTTTAAAGTAATATTTACTAATTCACTAACACGAATTCCTGTATCATATAATAATTCTAATATCATTCTATCTCTTTGACCTAAATCAGTATTTATATTTGGAATATCAAATATTTTTTCTACATCTTCATTATATAAGAATTTAGGTAATTTTTTTTCTTTTTTAGGTGATGATATAAGTGAAAATGGATTCATATTAACTTTTCCTTCATTATGAAGATATTTAAAAAAACTTCTTAATGAACTTAACTTTCTTGAAACAGAGTTACGAGAAAACTTTTTATTATATAAATTCATCAAATATAATTTGACAGTTTTATAATCAACTTTATCTAAATTATCAATATTATTATTCTCTAAAAACACAATAAATTCTTTTATATCATCTGTGTAATTAATCATTGTATTTTCTGAATATCCCCTTTGGTAATTTATATAATCTATAAAATCATTTAACTCATTTATCATTTATACCACCATTATAATTTTAACTCATTTAGAATATTTGGACAATAAATTCAAAAGAAAAACATGCAATAATTGCATGTTAATTCTTTGAATTAGGATCATCTAAATCTAATATTTCAACTTCTTCATTTTTGCTTTTATCATCATTGCTAGTTTCTGTATCGGAAACCTTTTCTTCATTAGGTTGATTCATATTTTCCACGTTTTGGGTTTCTAAATTTTCATTAGAAGATTGTCCTTCAATTTGATTATCTGTATTTGGAACATCTATTTGAATTGTTTTTTCAAGATCTTGATTTTCTTCTAATGTACTAGTTTCCTCAAGTGGTTCTTCTTTTGTTTTCTTCTTTTTCTTTTCCTTTTTATTTTTCTTCTTTTCTTTTTTAGGAGCATCTGGATTTTTATTTTTCTTCTTTTTAATTACTAGAGCTACAACTACAAATACTATCATTGCAAGTAATCCTGCAGCTACTGGTATTATAAATTTAAAAATAAAATTAGTTTTTTCATCTGATTCTTTTGCATCAAAATCAGTATCAGATAATACATATTCACTTGTATGTTCTAATGTAAATTCTACATATCCACTTTTTACTGTTAAATTTTTAGCTATATTTTCTAATTTATTATCTTTTTCATTATAATAATATAAATATAGTTTTTTGCCATTTTTAAATTTATCACTAACAAAAACTTTTACACTTATTTCACCAGGCAATTCAATATCATTACTGAAATTTAAATATATTAATTCCTTATTATTAGCTAATTTATCTATAAGTGTTTTATAATTACTTTTAAAAGTCATATTAAAGTTTAAAACTTTACTTGTATCTTTAATATTTTTACCATTTATTGTTATTGAATATAATAATTCATTTTCAGAATTTACAACTTCATATGTAATTATTTTTTTAGTTTCTTTTAACTTTTTTAAAATTGATTTATCAACTGTTTTTATTTTTTCATCTTCTTCTACAGTTACATATATATTATTTTCTACACCATTTTCAATTTCTTCTAATATTTTTTCTTCACTATATTCTACTGTATTTTTTTCTTTAGCTCTTGTAATTATTATTGAATATTCTTTTATACTACCATCTTCAGCTGTAACAGTTATTTTATATGTATTTTCTCCTTCACTTAATTTTTCAGGACCTGTTAGAGTTGCGGTTGCTTTTGAATCTTCAACTTTATATTTTATATCAGCATTTTCAATACTATTTTTAACATCTAATTTGTATATTACAGTATTTTTATCAAAGTCTGAAATTTTCTTCCCATTAAAAGATATATATTCAAGATTATTATTGTTAGATTTGTTTACAGAAGCTGGTCTTGTCAAATTAATTTTATATGTTTTTTTTGTACCATTTTTAGCAGTAACAACCAAATTAACCACTTTTTCTTCATCAATATTTAATGAATAATCACCATTACCACTAAGTTTCATATCAGAGTTAGCTAATGCTGCACTAATAGTTGTTTTTTCCACAGTTAAAACAGCTGTATATTCAGTTACATTAGCATCAAAAGCTGGAGATAATGTTCCATTTGAAATACTTATTCCTGATAAATCTGGACTTTTAATATTAATTGTTGTTGATGCAGGGGTTCCTGTTATTTCTTGACCATTACATGTTACAGATTTTATTTTAACCTCTGCATTACCACCTGCTATAGCATCAAAATATACTTTAGCAGATGCATTAGTTGTTGATTTATTAAATTTAAAGGATGAACTTGAGGGATTATATTCATCAGCACCATCTGTGCCATTATATGTTAACTTTGATGTATCATATTCATAATTGACAGTACAGCTTGATTCTGTAACAGTTTTTAAGGAAAAATTTACTTCTATTTTTTTATCTCCTACTTCCACACTTTGATTGTTAACAGAAATACTTGATGTATATGTGTTATCTTCTGCTGATACATTTAATATTAAAAATATAAATGTTAAAAATAACAATGCTATTAAACTCTTTTTATTCTTTTTCATAAACATAACTCCTAATTATATTTGTTACCCCTTATACTATATAATAATTATATAGCATTTTTGAATTTTATACAATATGTGTTTCAAATTTTAATTAAAATATTAAAGCGTATCCATTTAGGGATACGCTAGTAAATTATTATTTACAGCTAATTAGTCATCACTAAAGAAGTCATCGAAAAATTGATCATCACTAATTTCATCATTTGGTCTATTTTGAATACTTTGATTAACAACTGGTCTATTAACAATTTCCCTTTTTTCTTTCGGTGGTTCTTTGACTTCCTGTTTCTTTTCTGGCTCAATCTTTGGTAATTCAACATCTTTGTTTTGTGTTTTTGTAGGTATTTCTTCAGTTTTTGCTTCCACAATCTTTTCTTGTTTATTTTTTTCTTCTTTAGCTTTCTTTTCCATTTCCTCTTTTTCACGTTTTTCCTCTTCTTCAAGTTCTGCGATTTTTGCATCAATTTTCTTAACTAAATCATCAACATTAAAATCGCCATCTGAAGAATCATTTCCAAAAGGATTACTAGAATTTGCTCCAAATGGACTACCACCAGCAAATGGATTAAATGGATTTGGCATTGAATCAGCTTTTGGTTTAGCATTTGGTTCATCTAAAATATTGAATAAGTCACTTTTCTTCTTTTCTTTTACAAATTCTTTAACATCAAATAAATTTACGGTTTTTCTTTCCCTAGTTGGGAATATTGCTTTATCAAATTTTTGATTACCCCAATCCATTTTAAAGTTTGGTGTAAACTTAGTTTTGAATGGGAATTTTCTTATTCTAAGTACGATTATTTCAAATTGTTTCATTCTTTGTAAGTCACTTACTGTAACAAGAGGTGTTGATGAAGTTTTTTCCTTTTCCTTTGATTTTACTTCACCACATAGTTTACTAATTTCCTCTAAGGCCTGTAATTCTGTACTTATTAAGTAAATTATATTACCACAGTTACCTCTTAGAGTTTCAGCGTTTTCCTTACCATAAACTTGTGTTAATTGCGCAAAGTTTTGAATAATAAAGTTAAATCTAATTAATCTTGAACGAGCTGCTGTAATCATTGTTGTAACATCTTTAAGTGGTGGCATATTTGCAAATTCATCTAGGATAAAATTTGTTCTAACAGGAAGTTTACCACCATTTGCTTGGGCAACATCAATCAATGTTTCATATACTTGTTTTAAGAAAATAGTTGCTAAAGAATGATATGTTTTCTTTTCATCTTGGATAACTAAGAATACTGCTGTTTTTTCTTTACCAATATCTTGCATATCAAAATCACTATATGATAACATTTCTGATAAATTTTCTTTAGACGAGAATAATTTTATTTTTTGTCTAAATACTGATAAGATACTACCTTTTGTATCAGATGGTGCATTAATCGTACTTGATGCATTAACATATGCAGGTTTTGAGTGATCTTTCATATTAAAATATTCTTTAATATATGTTGAACCAGCGTATTTATCTTCCCCATCAGTACTCATTAAGTTAATACTATTTATATTTATTTTACTTTCATCTGTATCTTCAAATAATCCTAAAGCTAACCCTGTAAAATAGTCTGCTGATGTTTTTTCCCAGAATGGATCACTACTTTGGCTTTTTTCATCATATAGGATATTAATTGCTAAGTCATCTAGTAATTCGGTAGCTTTATCTGAATTACCTTGTTTATATAATTTATATGGTAATTGGAATGGATTCCATGCATTACCTCTTTGTGGATCACGTAAATTTATAACAATAATTCTATAACCTTTACTTTTTAATAATTCTGCTGTTGTTTCGTATAATTCACCTTTAGGGTCAGTTAAAATCATTGATTCACCCTTTTTAGCTAAAGTTTGAATTAATGGGAAAACTACTGTTTGTGTTTTACCTGAACCAGTAGAACCTATTATCAAACTATGATATTCACTATCATCAACCCATATTGTTTTACCATCATTTACAAGAGCAATACCCGCTGCATTACTAGTTGGAGCTTTTGGATCTACAGGTTTTAATTCCATTGTTATTTCTTTTTCCTTAGCCCATCTAGAATATCCACTTTCCTTTTTTTGAGTTGAAAATCCTACACCTTTTTCCATACTAAAAAATTTAGATTGAACACTTGCAATACCAGCTAATATAAATAAAATAAAGAATACTATAGTTGGTTTTAAATAATCAGGATTAATAAATGCCTCTATAGGATTCAAACCATATAGTTGTCCTTCACGAGCCAAACATGCAATATTTAAAACTCCTATCGCTACTAAGTATAAAATTAAAAACAAGAATAAACAAAATATAAGCCAGTCTTTTGGATCAGCTGTAAATTTTAATTTCACGGTTAGTCACCTCCAAAGTAATCAAGTAAATATATTATAACAGATTACTCTTAATAAATAAAGAATTTTATTTATGATTAATAAAAATAAAATTAAAATCTAGACATTCAATATCTAGATTTTATTAATTTTTTTATTTTTATTATAAAGTACAATTCCAATTATTCCACCTATTACTAGAGCAACACCAAATACTATTAATAATGTTGAAGTCCCATTTTTATTCAAAATGTTTTCTTCTTCTATTTTTTCAGGCTTATAATCTAAATCTTTAGATAAATCCATTTTTATTACCTTATCTTCTGATTCTTTAGATGAAATATTCCATGTATAAGTATTTGTACTTGAATCAACATCATCTGCATTACTATTAATAACAGGATAAGTAGTAGTTACATTAATTTTTACCTTATCTAACATTTTTCTTCCATTAAAACAATAACTAGCATTGCCTGCATATATTGATATTTTTTCATCACCATTTGCAAAGGAGAAATTTTTAAAACAACTTCTAACTGCATTTGAATCCACATAGTTATCTAAATTATATGTATAGCTATATTTAATACCCAATCCTGTAGAATCATCTATTAAAGATTGATTATAGTATTCTACACCTTCCATCTTAACAGGCTCATATGGATTCCCATTTTGTAGATAAAATGCACCTGTTGGCCAATTGGCATTTTCATTTATTGTACTTCTGTATGTAATATCTGTGTGTGGAAACATAACATCATCATATTTGGAGCTATCACTTTCTATAAACTGAACATCCTCATTTATTGTATTACCATCAATACTTACATTATAAGTAGCCTCACAACCAACTAAGAACATAGAAAATAATATACAAATTAATACTTTACATTTACTCATTAGTATTACCTCCATTTTTCGGCTCTGTTAGATAGATGAAACATTTAAAATTAGAGTATGCACTTGTTGTAATATTCTTTTGAGTATTAAAGCATCCTGTTCCATTACCCTCACAATTTTCTTTTCTTAGTTGTGCATTATTACTTCCGCTATTTATTACTGATCTTGCACTTTTTCCCCACTGTCCGAAACTTATTCCAGCTTCAGTTATATTAAAGGTACCATCTGCATTGACACTTTCTACAAATGCAACATGCCCATATTGCCCACGGGTCCATGATACTAACGAACCAGCTTTAGGAGTGCTTCCCATATTAAATTTTTGTGCATCATCTAAATCACAGAACTTACCACCATCGGTATAGCCTGTCCATGTTTCTGAACTATTTATTGATGCTAGAAACTCTTTTGCCCTTCCAGTTGCATACCATGCACATTCACCTTCTAATGTACCATTAGCTCCTGAATCGGTTGTTTGATCATAATAGAAAGCATTATTTCTACTAGGCCTAGATGTTCTTTCACCCTCTATTACATCAGCTCCACCACTATCACCATTAATGGCACTACTGTATTCAATATATTGATCTTTTGATTCATATATAGTTCTGATTATACTTTCAACCTTACTTGGTATTGCTTCATCTGGAATATCTTTAAAAACATCACTATAGGCTTTATATATATATCCATTTTTATAGCCTTGTATATCTTGCTTTTCTTCATCAGTTGGTTTTACATATTGCCAAAATTCTTGTGTAGGTTTGTTTTGTATTGTACCCATCGTTGTAGTAAGCTCATCAGGCATAACTGCACCAGCAGCAGTACCAGCAGCTGTTATTCCACTTTCACTAAAATAATCTTTGCTGACATAAACATCTATTTTTATTGGATTAGTAGCTGTCATACATGCCCCACATGAGTCAATAACCATTGCTTGATAATTTTCTCCAGCTATATTCAATGGTATTATATCCCCATATTCATAATAAGTAATTTCATTATATTGTTCATAATGAGTTCCCCATGCACCTTGTAAACCATAAACAGTTGGAGCTGCAACCGCCAAATATTCTATACCACTATCGGGATCTTTATACATCCACCAACCTTTTTCATTTAGTCTAAATCTCTCGCTTAAATAGCCATATGGACTCATGCTGTTCCAACCAACAACATCATCAATAAAATTTGTAAGTCTTATATCACCAGATGATGTTCCAACAGAAGTTGAATAATTACTATTTTCAGAATCTATTACATCCTTATCAGCACTTTTCCCAAATCTTAAATTGCTTAAATAGTTAGCATTAGATAATTTCATATTACTTGGAAATAATGTATCAGCTGCTACATTTAAAAGATTTGCAAATCCATTAAGTACTGCAAGTGGTGGATTGATTACTGTTGAATATACACTTGGATCATCATCTGATGGTAATGAGAAAAATTTTACCACTTGATATTCAGCTAGTTTTCTCATATCTCCTATCATACTACCAAATCTTATTTCATTAACATCAGTTTGAGTTTCATCAATATCTGCAAATTCTTCACCCATATCATCTTCTAAATTATCACTAGTATACAACTGCCTAGTCATTAAAGTAGACATAATTAATGGAACATTAATTTGTAATCCCCTTTTTGAATAATATTCAGTTTTATTATTTAATGAGTTAAGAAAAGCTGTTTCATCATCTGCCCAACCATTACCACGTAAAAAATTATCAAATTTTTCAAAGAAAGATGTAACATTATTTTTACCTTTTTCTACCCATTCTTTAGCTGTATCAATTATATTATTAAAATAATATGAAACCCCGAAAATTGCGATTAAAAGCAAAAAGAAACCAGCTGCACCTATAATAACTGGTATAGCATATTTCATTATTACTTTCTTTTTTATTTGTTGAAAGGCTTCTTGTTTGGTACTTTCTTTTAATGATGAACCTCCAGCCAATGAAGATGCAATATTTCCCATAGCAGAACTTTTACTCTGCGAACCACTAGTTTTTGTATTACTTATATTTTTGTTAGGTATTGCACTTTCCATTGGTTGTGATGTTTTTTCTTTATTATCATCATTATTTTTATTATTGTTACTATTTTTATTTTTAGCGCTGCTACCACCAGCAGCATCTAATCCTTTATTTGCAGCTTTTGTAACACCACTTTTTCCAAGCCCATTAGCAGCTGCTCCAACCATTTTATTCCTTGATAATTTATCAGCTAAGACATTTTCAGTTTTATTTAAAGCTTTACCAGCAATAGGTATGTTATGGGCGGCATTAACGGCCTTAATACCTGCTCTTCCACCAAAAGCTGCACCAAAACCTTTTTCTGCAGCTTGAATTGTATTTTTAGTATTTTGCTTGGTATTATTCCCCTTTGCATTTTGATTTTTACCGTCCATAACATCACCACCTAATTGAACTGTTTATCTTTTATTATAGACCACCACGTTCACCAAATGATTCTAATTCTTGTGGAGTAACAATTATGTTAATTCTCATACGCCTACTACCACATATAAATAACGCTTCCCCTTGATTATATCTTTTAATACTATCTTTTTCATTATCATTTAAATCAACTAACATTGCTAAATCATCAACTGCTTGTTTTTTAAGCCCCATGATAATATAGTAAGATGCGTTATCAAAAATTGCTTTACCTTGTGTTATAACTTGTGGATCTGAGAAGTCTGTTGGTTGTTGTGTACTTATTATAGTACCTGTATTATATTTTCTAGCACGCCTTTGTACTTGAGCTAAGAAGTCAGCTCCTAATGTGTTATTACCAGCTAGTAAAATATGTGCTTCATCAACATAGAATGCAGTATTTTTACTCTTATCTAGGCAAAGTCCCCAAGCATATTTTAATACATTGAAGAATAATGCATTTTTAATATTTGCATCTGCATTCATAAGTTCTTTTATATTAAATACTATAAACTCACTATTTAATCTAATAGTTGTATGTCCATCAAAATAATATTTTAATTCATTAGTTAATGGTCTAATCTTTATTTCTAGTTTTTCCATTATTTCTCTTTCATGAGTTCTTTCTTGCATTGCAAGTAATCTACCTGAAATAGTTGCATATACATCTCTAAATGTTGGGAAGTCTTCACTTCTAAATCTAGAGAAATCTGTATTAAAGTCTATACCAAATCTTCTATATGTATCTTGTACAACTTCAGAGAATAAGTTTAACACATCTTCAGTAATATCTGGAGAATAATATTTCATAAATGCCTTGATATTTTGTAATGAGTTAGTAAGAATTGTATATCCAAGTCCTGCTCCACCCTCATCATCAGCATCCATTGTTATTTCAAGTGGATTTATCATACCATATTCTCCACCCTTACCAAGGTCTATGAAGTCACCTTCATATAACTTAGTCATATCTTCAAGTTCACCTTCAGGGTCGATTGCTACTATTTGATTTGAATTTCTTATATGACTTCTTAGGATAACTTTAGCAGCAGTAGATTTACCACTACCAGATGTACCTAAGATAATAAGGTTTGCATTGTTTCTATTGTGTTCCTTTTTTATTTGATATAAAAATTGGTTAAACAAGATTACCCCACCAGAGAAATCTATACCAAGTAATGTAGAAAGCCCTGGGTCTTTAACACTATCAAATATGAATGGATACATTGCTGACATTGTAGCTGATGGCATTGGTGTACCAATTCTATCTTCAATATCTTGTTTAGGGAATATTGGAATAATAGATTTCAATACTTTTTCTTGTTCAAAATGAAGTATTACCGCACTCATTTCCATAGATGAAAGGAAATTTTTAACTTGAACTTTCTTTTGTTCTAGTTCTTCCTTAGAATCTGCAGTAAGCATTATATGTAATTGGAAATCAAAGATTCTAGCTTGAGATGCAGCTAAATTTTGAATAAAATATTCCAAAGATTCATAATCTTGTCTTATTCTTTCTTGTAGTGTTATATCTTTTTCATTTGCATATCTATTTTTTAAATCTGCAATTTCTTTATTTAACATTTTTCTTAAGATAGCAAAATCAATTGGTATATGTTTAATAACAACTTTTATACCAGACATGCTAGTTAAATCTGATAAGTAACCAGGACTAATATATTTTGGATAAGAAATAATTGTCATTATAGTTGCATATTTTCCACTTATTACAAAATCTCCTGGATTAAATTGTAATCCTTTAGGAGCTAACTGTGATTTCAATCTCATCATGATGGCAACACCGTTCCAAACGTAGTAGATCTTCCATCGTTAAGGAAGTTATCTAAAAGCACCCTTAAGTCTTCATTTGTAGTTTGCATTGCAGTAAGTCCACTGCTTGTAAAACCACTAATTAATTCTCTTACTTTCTTTTGTAATAAATCATCACGTTTTTCTTGGAATAGTAAGTAATATTCTGTATCAACAACATTATTATCTCTAAATAATTGTGCCTTATCCATATCTTCAGAAATTAATTTTCTAACTTTAGGGCTAGGTGTATTATTATAAAGCAATTGTAATTGAGATACGTACAATGTTATATCCACTGGTCTATCTGCAACTAATATCCAAAATTCATAATCAAGTGTATTATATAAATTTCTAAGTGAAATTAATATACTAGCTTGAGATTCTTGATCCAAGATAAATATATTTCTTGGGCTTATTTTTACTCCTGTTACTTTCCAATTGTTTTCTAATATTATTGATCCATTTTGTATATCTTTAACTGGTAACCATTGTTCTGCATATTTTCTAGCTGAATCATCTATTTTAGGTGCAGAACTAGTTGTACTTGTTGTAGGTGCTGGATTTTGTGTAGTTTGCGCTTGTTGTTGAGTAGCACCTGCATTTGTATTTTGTTGTTGTGGTCCACTAACTAATGGCATATTAGAAACACCTCCTTATTATTCTATTTATTTTTTTATTTGAAGTCATCATTATCATGAATACACCAACCTCGCCATATATAGGTTCTTCTATTTGTAAAGAACTTTATTATATTTGATATTACTGTTAACATATTATGATAATTTGGCACTGGAATCGCTACTAGAAATGCAGTAATTGCAGCTGGCAACATCGTAATAACTAGTTGCAAAAAATCTTTTGTTAAACCCATCATTATAAGTATTAATGTAATTGCAATTCCTGTTGCAAATATTCCCAAATCAATAGGTCTAAATATACCTAAAATTAATTTACTCTTCTTAGAGTTAGCAGGTATTAAATATGATTCGTCCATTTAGATCACCCCTTATTCTTTGTCATTGTATCAACTTGTTTTTTCAAATCCCCAAGTGCCTTTTCAGCATATTGTCTTAAAGCCTCTTGTTGTCCAAAATTTAAAGTTTGAGTTACACCGTTCTTATCTACATAACTTGTTGCAGATGCCGCAGTTGTAAAATCATTTGCTAGTTGATCCCATTTAGCTTTATCATTATTAGATGGTAAATCTTGAAAATCTACATCCTGATTTAATCCTCCATATATTGTTTCAAACACTGACTTAGCATTAAATGTTGCTCCAGGGGTTAACTCATTTACAGCATTTTGGTCCCCATGTTGGGCTTTATATTCTAATTCCATTTTCTTTGCATTCAATCCTGTGTTAATATTTCCAAGTTGTGCCTGTATTTTTCCAGCCATACTAAGTCCATATGGTTTACTTTTAGATGTTTGGAAATCTAAAGAACTTGATAAATTTGATTGCCATCCAGCAAGTTTTCCTCCAATACCAGCTGTAGCATTTACATTACCAGTAATAGCTTGTCGTGCTAGATTTCTACCAGAAACTGATTTATTATAAACACCTTTATCATTATAATTTTTTAATTGTCCACGAGAGAGTGCCTCAATGCCAGACGCTTTACCACGAATACCAGCATTTCTCCAACTTTTCGCTATATTGTCTTTGATAGCGTCACCTTTTTTACCAGGTTCCCCCTTTACAAGTCCTTTAACAGTACCAGTTGCAGTACCAGCAATACCTCCAGCAAGTGCTCCAGCACCACCACCAATTAAGGCACCAGCTGCTCCTGCTCCTGCTGTGATTGCAGTTCCAACTTTACCAGCTTTTGAAAGTTTTTCACTAGCATTCAAACCAAATCTACCACTACTATCTTTAACACCAAACATATCCATGATAAGTTGTGGTGCTTGTTTTGCAAACATAAGCATACCTAAAATTATAAATGCTTTAGCAAACAATCCCGTTGCTCCTTTACCTTCAAGTACTGAAAAGTCCAGTATTTGGTCTACCTCGGTAATAAGCAAAATTACTGTATATATAATTACTAATCTTAAAAATATATCTGCATATTCAGTAAGACAACTTTTAGTCCATTTTTGGAATGGCCCATCTTTTTTACCATCTACATATGATGCGATTGGGATAGGCGCAATTAATTGATAAAATGCTAATTTTACAACCCTTAATCCAATATCTAAGCAATATACAATAAACATATATGCCGCAAGTCCACCAGCTATAGTTGATAAAAACATTTTATAGTCTATGCAATATTCTTCATCACCTGTTTCACTACTATCAAATTTTTCAACTATACCACTAAATCCTATAGAACTAATTCCTTGGGTTGATGGAGTATTTTCACTTACCATTTTATTTAAATCTAACCATCCATTAAAGCTTTTTGCACATGAATTTTTAGCTTCATCGTTTAAATATGTTTCTGAATTAAAATCATCATTTTCAGGATCATGCACTTCGGTATCTTCATTAATGGCTAATTCGTTTATTGGAACAAATCCTGCAAATACTTTATTTGCTATAAGCTGTCCTGCATCACCGTATCCCCCAGATAAGCTTGCCTCTTCACTGTTGACTGTATTTTCATCGCCTAGTATAATCTGTCCTATAACATTTTCCTTTACTATAGCATTTTGAAGTTCATACGCTTTATCAAATATATAGGGAACCATTATAATAAGCGCTAACATAACAACAATTCTAACCCCTACTTTTCCAATACTATTGTTTCCCTTGGATGCCTCGTCAGGATTAATCATCATGGTAATTAATACAAAAACAACTTTAAATATTGCATATACCCCTATTATTCCATATATTCTGTCTGCAATAGTACCTACAAGTCCGCCTTCATCACCGCTAATTATACCTACCTGCGATATTGCATCAAATAAATTATAAAAAATCCTAATAAGACTATATACAACTAAATCTAACGCTAGGGATATCCATCTTAAAAAGTTTAATACAATTCCCATATCATTAACCCCTTTCTATTTTAGAAACTAAAAATATCATATAAGCAGTTATCCCCATATCCAATTATACTTAATAAAAATTTCATTATCATTGGAACAAAAAAAATTACAACACCAATTATAAGTCTTTTAACAAAAGCTCCTTGTGCCTTTTTCATTTGTTGATCATCCTGAGCTACCATTGCTTTAATAAAATCAACTGTTCCTAAAACTATTAATAATATTGGTATAGCTATTTTAACAATTCCTAACAGTTCTTTAATTATATCTAATGTTTTAGGCATACTACTACATATATCTGCATATACCATATTACTATTTATAAAAAATGTTAATAAAGGTACTACTAACATTAGTAATTTTTTATTTTTTTTCATATTAAACCTCCGTACTTGAGATATTATAAGTACATTATATCATTATTTAAAAATAAAAAAAAGGGCTGTTGGGAAATTAATTGTTACAATTGTTACAGTTCAGACTAAAAGATAAATAAAAATGTCATTTAGTCTTGATTTTTTAC
>CAZHBQ010000031.1:0-15617 GCA_964530785.1 uncultured Methanobacteriaceae archaeon
GAAGTATTATTAATAAAATTTGAATAATTTATCGTTGCTATTGTTTTATTAATATAAAGTGCTCCAGCCATATGAGTAGCATTATTTGAACTAAAGAGTGTATTATCAATACTTAATTTTGAATTATATATATAAACAAGTGATTGATCAACTTCATTATTTGATACTCTTGAATTAACAATCTGAGTTGTTGTATTTAAACAATAAATTATTCCAATTGAATTATTATTTCCACAATTTGTAAAGTTTGAATCTATAACTGTTAAATTATTATTTCTAATATAAAAGACAGATCCCCGTCTTGCAGTACAATTACTAAAAGAGCTATTAAAAATATTAACTTGGTTATTAGAGCCACTTTGGTAAATAACTCCTCCATAATAATAACTTAAATTAATAAATTTTGAGTTATCAATAATTAAATTTCCATTATTTTTAATACATCCTGTTAAGTAAGAATTTTTATTATTAGAAAAAATTGTGTTATTTAATGTTAAATTTCCATTATTTGTTATAGTAGTGTATTTAGAATTATTTATTGTTAAATTAGAAATATATGTATTCTTTTCAAGAGATAAAAGACCATTACTACTTGAATTCACTCCATTAAGTATAGTTTTAGTTGAATTTTCACCAATAATATTAACACTAACATTAATATTAATGTATTTAAATGTATATACTCCATTTGCAATATATAATGTACTTCCATCAGCCATATTAGAGAAAATATCTTGTGATATATTATTCCAAGGGTTATTTATACTTCCATTACCATTAGAAAGTGCTGAACTATTAACATAATACTTATTATCATTCAAAGAACTACTTTTAGTATTAAAAGTTTTATTTTCGCTAGTTATATTGTTTTCAAGAATTATTGTATCTTTTTCATAAGTAGACAAAGAATTATTTGTATTTATATCAGATGTAATAGTATCATTCACACTAGTGTTATCATTTGCTGAAACTGAGGATATACTTAGAATCATGATAAATACTAGAAATATAAATATTGTCTTTTTATTCAAAGATCAAACCTCCTACTTATTTTTATAATATATTTATCTTTTATTATTATAATATATTTATCTTTTATTAATATTAATTTTTAGTTTTAAAGAGAGAAGACATATTTATTAGAAAATACCATACCCCATATGGTTTAAATAGTATTGTTAATAATTTTTAAATAGAGTTATTTTATCAAAAAAAAAGAATCTGAAAAAAAGTTAAGATTATTTAAATAATCTAAATTTTCCAAGAATTGGTTCAAGGATTTTATATAATCTTTCAGTTAAAGGTAGGGAGATTATTAAATAAACATATACACTAAATACTATTGATATTAAGTTTGAAATACCACTAAAAGCATATAATTGTTCTGTAATTGATGAAGGATATATTGTTGAAAGACTTGAAATAGCTGCAACATTCATACTAGTACTTCCTATACCACAGGCCATAGCATATGCAAAGGGATGTAATGGAAGGACGTATGCAATAATTGTTGCTATTATACTGATAATTATTGTTCCAAAAACAGTTCCAATAAGATATACAGTCATGAAACCTTTAAGTTCAACAGATGAAAATCCATATTTATCAATCAAAACAGCCATCTGTGGCTCTCTACATATAGAACTTGTCATACCTATACATTCACGTTTAAAACCAAGAAGAAGTGCAAGAGGTAGTCCTATGATTATTGCTCCAATATCACCTATTTCTTCAAGAAGAAGTAATGGACCTGTATTTATTATAATTTCAATATTTTGTCCACTTGCAATTGCAAGTTTAGCAATGAGTGTCCCAATTAGTATTAACATAATTTTTGAAGCTGTATTTGACTGTTTATCTTTGATCCAAGTTATTGGTTTTATAATATATGTGCTCATTGCTAAAATTATGGCAAAAACTAATGGTAGTATTACAATATGTAAATTTCCAATTAATGTAATATTCAATGTACCTATTAAAAGAGCAATAATTGTACATAAAAGTACTGTAAAATGTAATTTATAGTTAAATAAATCACTACTAGCAATTGATATCTTTAATTGGTTTTTTTTATTAAGTAATTTATTTTTAAATAAATTCTTATTATATTTTTCATTAGTTTTTTTATTTTTCATAGTTCAACTTCCTCTATAGAAGAGTATACTAATTTTATATAATAATACTTTTAAAATAAGATAATAATAATTTTTTTCATGTTAAATAAAAAAGAGAGGAATATGATAAAAATTGTTTTAAATTAAACCTGTATACATTAAAACAATTTGTGCTATGAGAGCTGATCCTAAAAAAGTACCTATAATAACAAAAAAGGTAACAATTATTCCTTTCAGACCAATCTCTTTAAAGTCACCTAAATCTTTACCCATTGAAATACCTGCATATGCAAGAAGTATTGTTGTTAGTGATACTAGATCAACTTTTGATGTATAATATATGATAAATTCTGAAAATGGTGACCATGGAAGAGCTAAAACTAATCCAATAATACTTATATATATTATAGCAGGTACGTTATATGGAATAAGTCTTTCAATAATAAGACCAATTAATGTAATAAAACATAATATAAACATTCCTATTAATGAATTTACAAAAGGATAATTATATCCTACTACATTAGCTATTGCAGACATTACTGAAAAGATTAATAAGATTAAAATCCATTCTATTATTGTTCTAATTGATAATACTTTTGACACTATTTAACCTATCCTTCAATTTTTATTTTTTAATGTTTTCCTAATTTTAGTAAAACTAGGTTCTAAATGATTATATAACCATTCTGTCATTGGTATTGCTACAAGAATATAAACATACATACCAGTTACCATTGAAATCATATTTGCCATTCCACTAAATGCTTCAAGTTGAGTTGCACAATTTGGGAATATTGTTACAAGTGATGCTACAGCAGCTGCATTCATACTTGCACTTCCTATACCACAAGCCATACCATAAGCATATGGGTGTAGTGGTACTGCAAAAGCCAAGAAACTTACAAGAAAACTGATAAATGGTGTTCCAAGTACTGTTCCTATAAGAAATACTGTTAAGAAACCTTTTGTTTCAGGTGAATCAACACCAAATTTATCAAATACTACTGCCATTTGTGGTTCTCTACATATGGAACTTGTCATACCTATACTTTCACGTTTAAATCCAAGTAGTAAAGCAATAGGCATAGCTGCAAATATAGTTCCAAGATTACCTACTTCTTGTAAAAGAATTGCAGATCCAGCATTAAATATAATTTCAATATTTTGACCACTTGAAATTGCAAGTTTAGCTAACAATGGACCTATAAGTAGCATCATAATAGTTCCAGCTTTTTTAGACTGTTCTTCTCCAATCCATTTCACTGGTTTTGCCAGATAAAATGCTATAGCTAGAACCAAGGAATATAATAAAGGCATTAATACTATTGTAATACCTGCTAAATTAAGTGTATATATTCCAATATATTCAGCAATAACTATTGCTAGTAATATTGTAAGATGTAATTTATAATCTTTTCGTGCGTTAATCAGCTCTTCTGTATCTTCAGAATTATCATATTTACTGACCATTATACATCCCCTCATCATCATATATAAATTAAATCATACTTATGTATGATGTATTGTTAAAATATATGATGTATGGTTTTATTTAATTTCATAATTTAATTAATACTATATTTAATATCTTAATATATAAAAAGATTAAATGTTATAAAAAGATTTATTTTTAAAAAATTAATAAAAATATTAACAATATATTAAACATTTTTATAGAATATTCATATATTATTAGATTAATTTTTATTATTTATATATTTATATAAAACAAAAAAATAAAATTATAAAAAAGTGGTGAAAATTTAATTAAAAAAATATTGAAATATCCATTTAAATAAGTAAAAACACTATATTATTATTTATTTTTATTTATTATTCAAGTATATATTTTAATTTTATAAAATATTAATTCATTATTCCAATTAACCAATATAATTACTATATTTTCATTTTATAAAAAATAATCTAAAAAGCATTAATAAGCTTTAATTTCTTTAAAAGAGAATATTATAATGGTTTTATTAAAAAAAGGGTCATTTTGGATATATCTTTAAATTTAAAGGCTTAAAACTGTTCATAAAAAGTGTATTTTGTTTTTAATAAGTTCTCAAAAAGTGTTTAAAAATATGAAATATTATTCACAAAATAGGTACTAATTTATTTTCTAGTTCATAAAATAGGAATAAAAATTCATTTAATATGTACTATAAAAAAATTTAAAAAAAATAAAAAAAGAAGTTAAAAAAAATTAGTCAATTCCATTATATTTTCTTGTAAAAGTTGTTTTTTTCTGATTCTTACAATTAATACTGAAAGTCCATTCTATTTTGTCACCATCGTGTAAAGTATAAGCATCAATAATTTCCTGAGGAATTTTCACATACATTGGTTTATCAGAATCATCATTTTCACGAATAACTTTTTCTTTAAATGTTAAATCTACCATAATAATTCACTCCTTTACAAATTACTTATTTCTTCATCAATTTCATCAATAGCTTTTTGTTTTTTATCAATTTTCTTTTTCAAAACACTAATTTCTTCTTCAATATCTTTTATCTCTTCGGACAATATAAACTTATCTAATTCTAATTTACCTTCAACACTATTAGACCATTCTAAAGCGTTTTTTACAAATTCATCTACACTCATTCCCATCTTTTCTAATTCTTCTTTTTGGTTTTGAGCATAATTTCTAAATTTATTTTCTATACTTTGAGTCATTATATCCCTTAGTTGTTATATTTTAATAATAATTTATATGTAATTATATTTAATTAATTGCTTAATTATTAAATGTAACTAAGGATAGTAATTTAAGTATATAATTCTACCTAACAAGGATTTTATAAATATAATTTAGAATTTACTTAAAATTATATAATAAAAATACCATTTTTAAACTATACCATATATATGAAACAATAAAAATTCATATCTTTTTAATAAAAAAATAGATAATAAATTATAAAAAAAGAATATATGAGAGTAATATCTAATTTTTAAACTTAATACTATTTAATATTATATTAAATTGACTCTCAGCTGTAGGGAAGACAGAATTTGGTGCTTGATTTAAAATTCTATAATAACATCCATTAGACTCTACCCAAATATCTTGATAAGTAATATAACTTACAGTATATGTAAACTGATAAGCAGTTTTCCCACCTAAATCTATAGTTGTACTATTATTCATAGAAAAATCACCAGTACTATTCATTAATTGATATAAACTATCAGATTTATATGCTTCATCAATAGTTACACCCTCAGGTAATGAATCATATTTAGTAATTTCTGTCTGAACAATAACAACATCTGTAGCATTAGTAGTACTAGTATTTAATACAGTACCATTACTAGTTAAATTTTCAACATCACCATAACTATACTCAGTCTTACTAGATGGAACTAATGTTATATTTGAAGGACTATTAGATAAAAACGGAGTTTTAAGAGCATCATCATATTCATCAATAGTCCAAGATTTATTAAAACTAAAAGACATATCAGAATCTTCAAAATGTTTTAAATCACCATAATCTTGAACATAATCAGGTACCATTACAAAAAATCCTGCAATTAAAACAATTGACGCTATAAGAAGTAATGGTAGAAATATTTTATCTTTCACTTAATATCCTCCAACTACTTATCACGTTTATATAGATTATTATCATTAGAATCCATAGTAACAATTAATGGACCAAACCTCTCAACATCTAGCTCCCAGATAGCCTCAGGCATACCTAAATCAAGCCAATTAACAGAATCAACATTATTAATACTGTTAACATATAAAGCGGCACAACCACCCACAGCAGTTAGAAAAACACAATTATTCTCCACAAGTGCTCTTTGAGTATTATCATCCATTCCACCTTTACCTATAATTGCTTTAACACCCATAGATAAAACTTCAGGTTCATATGGATTCATCCGCATACTTGTAGTAGGACCAACAGCAATAATCTTATAATTATCATCATCTACCTTTTTAATAATAGGTCCTGCATGAAACAATACAACTCCATCTAAATCAATAGGTGCACCTTCTTCTATAATTCTTTTATGTGCACTATCACGAGCTGTATAAATTTTTCCAGTTAAATATACAGTATCTCCTGCTTCTAATTTATCAATATCATTATCATTTAATGGTGTTTTTAATTCATATTCCATCTTTATCCCCATATTTCCTTTAATAAAATAAAATTCTATTTTATCTTTAATAATATTATCTTTTTAATTCTATAATATTATTTTTTTCTATTTTAAATACAAAATACATGAAATTATTATTAAGTTGAAATATATAATAAATAATAACAATAAAATAAAAGGAGAGCTATCATGGCAATAAGTGATAGAATAATGAAATTATCAAAGTACATGATTTCATTACCAAAAACCAAAATATCGGTTTTTCTAATAATTATTTTTAGTTTTCTTACAGGATCTATTGCTGATTGTATAGTACCAGGAATTCCACTAGATGGTATTGTATATTCATTTATATCAGGAGGAACAACATCATTCTTCTTATTTGGATTAACAGCAATAATTTCCGGAGGTATTATACATAGTTCTGTAAATTCTTTAAAAAAACGTCATATGAAATTAAAACAAGCAATGTTTTTATCATTCATTTCCATGTTTTTTGTATGTGTAACATATGTATTAGGATCAATAATTTCAGTAATAGTAAAAGTTAATTTATATACTAACTCAATACTATTTGGAATACTAATAGCATTTGCCATAGAAGCATTAATACTTTGGGCAACATCAAATATACGTTATTATCAAGGAGTTCTAATAGCAGCAGTTCAACCACTTCTCATATTAAGTATGACTGTTTTAGTAAATTATTTACAAGTAGCTACAAGTAATAGCGTTGTTTTAGCATTATATTTCAAAGCAATAATTGGAGCTATACTTCTTGCTGTTGCAATATATGCATTTGTTTCTATTATCCAATCTCCAATAAAAAATAATTTAGGAGTAGGTGGATTAGAACTTTTAAGTTTATTTATTGCACAAATAACTGATGGATCAAACGCTCTTGAGAGTGTATTTGATGATATGGGCGAAGAGATAGATACCACTGTAGGATTAATTAGTTTTAAGACAGAAAAAGGTATTAAAGCAAATTATATTTCACCTTGTGTACATCCAGGACCTGTTGGTTCTATTGGTGGAGGAAACTTACCAACAGTAATAGCAAATGATCTGGACGATTTTGCAATAGTAGCACACGGAGCAGCAACACATGACTTTAATCCTGTTGCAGAAAAAGAAGTATATAATATAACACGAAAAATTAAAGAAGCATTACCAACACTTGAATATTCATCCAAAGCAAGTGAATTTCAAAGAGTACAATCAGATGATGCAAAGATAGGAATACAATTCTTTGATAAAGGAGCAGTTGAACTTGTAACATTTGCACCAAATCCTGGTGATGATATAGATTATGGTGTTGGACTTGCATTAATGTATAAAACAAAAGCTATAACAGGAATTCAAGATGTAGTATTTGTTGATTGTCATAACTGTCTTGAAGGTAACTGGGAACGTTTACTACCAGGACATAATAGAGTATTACAGCTTGAAAATGCTGTAGATAAAATACAAAATGTAGAAATGTATCCAATAAAAATGGGATATGCATATGAACCACTAGATGAAATTCCAATAAAAGATGGAATTGGAGAAAGTGGAGTAAAAATCATGTTAGTTGAGGTTAATACTCAGAAAATGTTATATATTGTATATGATGGAAATAACATGAAACAAGGATTTAGAGAAGAATTAATCAAAGCAATTAATGACAAGTATCCTGAAATTGACATGATTGAAACCATGACAACAGACACTCACATGGTAAATACAATATCTGGAGGAGGACTTACAGTTGGATCAAGACATTCTGAGACTATAATAAATAAAACATTAGATATTATACCAGAAGCATTAGATGATCTTGAAGATGTAGAAGTTGCCTCAGCAACAATCCGTGTAAATCTTAAAACATTAGGTCCAAATCATACAACAGAACTTGTTACAACAATAGCATCAGTAGTATCAGTAAGTAAATTACTTGCTCCTGTAATATTTATTGTAGCAATAATTTTAACCATAATATGGATATTCTAAATAACCACCCATACTTTTTTTATTCTTTTTTCTATTCTTTTAGAACTTATCAAATTAATTTTAGAATATTAGTAATTTTTAATAAATCTATATAAAATATAAAAGTAATTATTCTTTATAAAAATAGAAAATATAATGTATTTTTTTAAAAATAATATATAATTTCTAATGAAATTTATGAGTATATTTAAATAGAAAAGAATTTAAATAAGAATATATAAAATTTTTCTATGTAGAAGAATAATAAAAAAATTAAAAAAAAATATAAAATAAATTCTAATAATACCCTTTAGTATATAGATTTATTTTTTTAATATGTAGGTGATTAATATGGTAAAAACATTAGAAAACTTAGCAAAAGCATTTGTAGGCGAAAGTCAAGCAAGAAACAGATACACAATGTACTCTAAAATTGCTTCAAAAGAAGGATATGAAGAAATTGCAGATATCTTCCTTACAACAGCAGGAAACGAATATCAACACGCAAAAGTATTATTCAAAATGATCCAAGAATTAAAAGGAGATGTTGATGCTTTAGAAATCGATACAGGAGTATGTCTTGACTACGGAACAACAGAAGAAAACTTAGCTTCCGCAGCAGCAGGAGAACACGAAGAAGCAGATGACATGTACCCAACATTCGCAGCAGTAGCAGAAGAAGAAGGACTCACAGAAATCGCTGCAAAATTAAGAAACATTGCTTTAGTAGAAGAACACCACGAAGCAAGATACAGAGACTTATTAGCATACGTAAAAGAAGGAAAATTCTTCAACAGAGACGAAGAAGTTACATGGGTATGTAGAAAATGTGGTTTCGTATACAAAGGCGAAAAACCACCTGAAAAATGTCCTATCTGTGGACATCCAACAGCATTCTTTGAAAGATCTGTTGACTTATACTAAGAATACTTACAATAAATCAACAATTTCCCCCTAACCTCCACTTTATTATTCTAAAAACACTTTTTTATAACGGAGAATGATCATATGGCAGAACTTGAATCAAATATTATTAAATGTAAAGGAACAGGAAATATAGTAGAAATAATCCACGCAGTAGACTGTGCTGACGCTGAATCATTAAATATTCTTGATGAAAAAACATCTGGTGAAGGAGAAGTAAAACACGTACCTGTAATTACCAGATTATCTGATAGATACAATGTAAAAGTTGGGGAAGTAGAACATCCAATGGATGATGATCATTACATTGCATTAATTGAAATTATTGCAGATGGACAAATCCACAGACAACAATTAAAACCTGGAGATAAACCAGAAGTAGAATTTATTATTCCAGAAGCTAAAGAAGTTACAGCAAGAGAATACTGTACTAAACACGGATTATGGAAAGCATAAATCTATTAACCTCACCTCCTTTTACTATTTTTTTATAAATTATTATAACTTTAATAATATTAGAAATTAATCTTATATTATACGAATTATTTTAAAAATATAAATATCATATATAATAATATAAGAATAGTGAATAAAAATTATTCAAATAAATTGATAGGAAGTAGGAAATATGATAATGAAAGCAAAAGCTCCGAAAATAGCTGATGACGTATATTTTGTAGGAACACTTGATTGGGATAGAAGAGAATACCATGGATACACATTACATGGAACATCATACAATGCATTTCTTGTATTCTCTGGTGATGAATGTGTATTAATTGATAATGTATATCCTGGAAAAGTATATTCTTCACAATTATGGGGAAGAATCCAAGATGCATTTGAAGATCAAGGAAAAGATGAAGTTAAAATAGATTATATTATTCAAAACCACGTAGAAAAAGATCACAGTGGAACATTATCTGAAATTCATCAAAAATTCCCTGATGCACCTATATACTGTACTCCTGTTGCAAAACCAGGTCTTATTAAACATTACCCTGACCTTGCTGATGCAGAATTTGTAACAGTAGAAACTGGAGATTCTTTAACAGTAGGTGAAAAAACATTTGCATTCCTTGATGCTAAAATGTTACACTGGCCGGACAGTATGTTCACATTCTTACAAGAAGATGGAATATTATTCTCAAATGATGCATTTGGTCAACATTTATGTAAAATGGAAAGATATGACTATGAAGTTCCAGAAGCAGAACTTATGGAAGCAGCACAAAAATTCTATGCAAACCTTCTTACACCTCTTACACCACTTCTTAAAAATAAACTTGATGAAGTTGTAGAATTAGGTTTACTTGAACAAATAAAAACAATTGCTCCGTCACACGGTCAAATCTGGACAGAACCAATGAAAATTATTGGTGCATACCTTGACTGGGCTAATGGTAAATGTCAACAAGACCAAGCAACACTTATCTATGATACAATGCACTTCTCAACTCAATACATGGCTCATGCTATTGCAGAAGGTTTAATGTCTGAAGGAGTAAATGTAAAAATGCATTACTTAAAAGAAGATGAAAGAAGTGAAACAGTAAAAGATGTTCTCGAAAGTAAAGCAGTACTTATGGGTGTTCCAACCTTATTTAACAAAGTATTCCCAAGTATAGCAGATACATTCTTATATATTGATGAACTTCAATTTGCAAGAACAGGTATTAAAAGATTAGGTGTAACATTTGGTTCATTCGGTTGGGGTGGAAATGGTCCTAAATGGTTAAACGGTAAAATGGCTGAAGCAGGCTTTGAAATGGTTGATAACCTTGAAATTAACTATGTACCTGATGATGACGATCTTGCAAAATGTTATGAATTAGGTGTAAAACTTGCAAAACAAATAAAAGAAATGTAAATTCTTCTTTTATTTACTCTTTTTTAGGGTTACTTTTGAGTACTTATTTTAGATTTTATATTATAAAAAAATAGTTTTATTAAAAAAATAGTAAAAAAAGTATACGACATGTATACTTCATTGTGTTAAAATTCACTTTTTTGGGAAAAATTATTCTTCATCAAGTAAATTTATTTCTTTTTCTTTCTGACTGATAATTTCTTCAATCATCATATCTATTGTTGCTGTTACATCTATATTTTCAATTACACAAACATCATGTTTATGTGCTTCACCAACAATATAATCATGTGTTTTACGTATATCTGTAAAGTGTTTTAAGTAACGTTTAAGAGGCCTTCTTGCCCATAATTGTCTACATCTTGAATAAAATCTACTTTTATGAATTTCTTCATCAGATAATGATAAGACAAACATGTAAACATTATGTTTTTTAAGTAATTCCTCATCAATAAATCCAGGAACAATATGAACTCCCTCAATAACAATACTTATTCCTTCTTTAATTGAACGTTCTATTACTCCTGTTAAACCTACACTAACAGTGTTTACATGATCTTTAAATCCGAGTAAGGTTTTATCAAATTCAGGTGGTGCAGGTGCAGTTAATGAATCTGCTGCAGTATAGCTTGACTCAAAAAGTGTTGGACATAATTCTTTTGAAACAATTTTTCTCATTACTTCACGAATCATATCAGTACTTAACATATTTTTTATTCCAAGTCTATTTGCTAGTTCAAAAGAAATTGAGGATGTTCCTATTCCTGAAGCTCCTCCAATAAGAATTATAAGTGGATCTTCTGATCTTCTAATTTCCTTCCAAGTAATATACTTTTTAGCAAGTAATGGATCTTCTATTTCTAATCTTTCCTTTACTTTTGTAATTAAATCTGTAACTTGTACTATTTCTATTGATTTTTTATTATATGATTCCTCTATCTCTATAGCAATTTCATATGCTTTATCTGGATCAACATCTGAACGTACTAATGATTTGGATAAAATTCCTTTAGAAAATGGTTCTCGATATTTTTTTCCACCTACTTCTCCTTCAATTAATACCATTCTTTCACCACCTATTTATTTTTTAAAATAACTACTAATTAGTTTTATAATTTATATAATTTATAAGTTGCTTATTTAGATTTTATATTAAGAAATAAGAAATTAATAATTATTAAATTGTTAAATATTTTATTTAGAATTTAAATTATAAATATAACAAAAATATGATATTTATATTATAATTTTATTAAAAAAAGAGTTTATATTATATTAAATTTTCAATTATAAAAAAAGGTTTTGATGTAATAAGAAAGTTATTACATCTATTCTACAGGTACAAATGCATCTTTGCCTGCACCACATAATGGACATTTCCAGTCATCAGGTAAGTCTTCAAATGCTACTCCGCCTTCTTTTTCTGGGTCGTAGATCCATCCACATAAATTACATTTATATTTTTGCATGATATTTCCTCCTTCTGATCAAAATTTACAATTATCTATTTGTATAATTTCTTTTATATACTTTAAGAAAAATTATTTTCATCCATAGAATAAGGATAATTTATTACTAAATTTAAGATAAAATACTCTTTAAATAGAAGAAAATAAGAAGGAATTAGATTTATTCATCTACTTCTACAAAAATATTATATGCAAAATCTTTACTAAGTGACATTTCTTCTGTTTCTACTAGTATTTTTATTGGAGTATTTAGTGGTGTTGATTTAATTAGTGTAACTTGAGTTTCTAGAGTTATTCCCATATCTAGTAATTCTTTAATTATATCATTATCTCCACGAATAAATTTAATCCGGCCTGTTTCATTATTATTCATATTTGCAAGAGATGTTAATCTTTCAAGTCTTTTTGGAATTTCTTTTATATCATGTATTTTTGAGCATTCATAACATGTTGATATGTTAAGATCACATATTGGTATTATATTATGATCATCAGGACATTGACTTGGATATTCAAGAAGTTGACATAATTTTCTTTCTGCTTCGTCAGATAAGGAATGTTCCATTGCACATGCTTGTTCATGAACATCTTCCATATCTAAATTTAATGTTTTATAGAGAAATGTTTCAATTAATCTATGTTTACGTACAATTCCTTTTGCTATTTTAAATCCTTTATCTGTAAGTTGAACTCCTTTGTATTGATAATAATTTACATAACCCTCTTCTTCTAATTTTTTAAGCATTTGAGTTACACTACCTGGAGCTATATCTAAATCTTTAGAGATTTCTGTAGTTTTTGCTATATTATTAATTAAACTTTTTTTATAGATAGTCTCAAGATATTCTTCTATATTTTCACTTATCTTTTTTCCATGCATTTTTAAACACATACCTTGTAGCTATATTTTTAGATAAAACTTTTATAATTTTTGAATTATATTATACTCTATTTTTGATATATTATAATATTTAACTATATTTTTGTTTATTTCATAAATTGTTCTTTAAGTTCTCTTCTTAATAATTTCCACCCGTTTACTCTTGGTAATTGGTCAACGGTGAATATTTTACGTGGAATTTTATATCTTACAAGTTTTTCCTCTGCATATTTTATAAGTCCTTCTTCATCGTTTTCATCTTTCCATACAACAGCCATTACTGGTATTTCGCCTCTATGTTCATGTGGAAGACTAAATACTGCTAGTTCATCTACACTGTCATATTTAATTAGTTCTTCTTCTACTTCTGTTGGATATATCTTCCATCCTGACATTATTATCATGTCTTTTTTACGATCTGTTATAAAGAGTCTGTTATCATTATCAATATAACCAATATCTCCTGTTAAAAACCATCCATCTTTAAGAAATGTTTCTTTATTTGCTTCTTCTTTGTTCCAGTACCCTAGTGCTATAGATGGTCCTCTTAGTGCTATTTCTCCTTGTTGATTTTTTTCAAGTTCTATTTTTGAGTTTTCAGTATCTACAATTTTCACTTCACTAAAACATACTGGATGACCTACACTTTCAAATCTATCAGCAAAAGCATAATCTTCAGGACGAATTACTGTTCCTGTTCCAATAACAATTGTTTCAGATGCACCATATGCATTAATTACACTAATTCCATACTTTTTATAGAATTTCTTCCATATTTCTTTATGTAATGGTCCACCACCTGAAACTATTGATTTTACTGAATATAATTTATTTCCAACTTTTTCAGGATTTGATACAATTGAATGTATTACAGGAGGCATTCCTGTTGCATGTGTTACTTGATTTTCAAAGATAATATCTAAATATTCATCAAATGTATAATTATTCTTTGTAATACATAAAGCAGCAGAACATATAGCCGCAATAGCCCATGAAATTCCTACATGTGCCATTGGATATATACAAAATAGTACACTATCTTGATTCATTTTTAATACATCACATTCATTATGAAGTGCACTAAACCAATTTCCATGAGTTAACATTGCACCTTTTGGTTTTCCTGTTGTTCCACTTGTATATTGAAGTTGACATAAATCATCCCAATTAGTATTTGTTGCTTCAAGTATTGGTGCAGTCTTATATTTATCCATATTTGGCATTACATAACAATCAATTGGTAGTTGAGTTATTTCTTCATCACAAATTATAAGTTTACTACCTGAATCCTCAATGAAGTATTCAATTTCTGATAATGTATAGATTCTATTTGTAGGTACAGCTACAGCACCAATACGCCATAAAGCTAAAAATGAAAATAAATATTCAGGACTATTTTCTAAATATATAATTACACGATCACCCTTACTTATCCCCATACTAATAAGTTTACGGCCAATTTCTGATACAATTTCCTAAAATATCACGTGAATTATATCTTGTATCCCTATCTATAGAATAATATACTGGTTTGTCTAATCGACATGCGTTTGCATCTAAAAAAGTTGTTACGTTTATCATTTAATAATTTTCCTTCAAATTGTTTTATTAGCTATATTATATTTTTTTAATTAATTATATTAAAATATTATATAATTAAAAGTAGTAAAATATTAATTAAAGAAACCTTGATTTAAATAAAAAGTATTTTTATTGATGTTTAGGTTGAATTTTCAAATAAAAAATGATAAACATGAATGTAGCAACAAGAATCATAAAAAACTCGAGTTTACTGATAATTGCAAGTATCATTAACAACTTAATGACATTTATACTTACACTTTTCACTGCTAGATACCTTGGAACATATGATTATGGAGTATTATCATCAGCAACATCACTTGTAGGTATATTTAGTATATTCACAGACATGGGTCTTGCAACATTTGCAATACGAGAAGTATCGCGAGATAAAACACTTACTAGTAAATATTTTGGAACTGTATTCTTTTTGAGAATAATATTTTCATTAATAACATTTATAATCTTTATATCAATTGTTGTCTTTAGTAACAATTTTACACAACAAGGTATAGATGTAATGCTAATTTTTGGAATATATATGATAATTGAATCATTAACATTATGTAATTATTCACTATTTCAAAGTAATGAAAATATGCAATATCAAACAATTGGAAATGTTATCTATAGTGTATCAGTACTTTTAATTATATTAATGATAATATATCATG
>CAZHBQ010000032.1:0-15109 GCA_964530785.1 uncultured Methanobacteriaceae archaeon
CATAATATAAATTTGGTAAATTTAAAAGATATGAAAATAAACAATATAAAACTATAGCTGATAATAATTCATTTATGTTACTCATGTTATCTTAACGTGTGATATAATAGAAAGTTCGATACATTAAAAATGTAAACCATAATGTATTAACAATTATACTTAGAATACTTAATTGAATTTTTAAAAAGATTAAAAATATAAGAAATGATAAAACTAAAAGAAGAGTATAAGTTATATTTATACTTCCAGATCTATTTTCATAATATTCATCACTCAATACTACAAAATCATTTAAAAAATCTTTATCAATGAAAACTTCATCTTCAACAAAATTAACTATTAATTGAACATTTGGAATTTCTGATAGTTCCTGATAGTATAGTAATTCTCTTTTTGAGAGTTGTTCAAAATGATTTACATAAATATCTAATCTAGTATCTTTTATTTTAAGTTTTATATGATCTATTAATTTACTTACTGTTTCATTTTTTGTTACTGCTGTTGAATCTAATGTTTTAACTATATCTTCAATTGCAGTCTTTCCTTTTTTTGGAGAAACTATGTATACTGCTTTATTATTTTTATCATGATTTTTATAATACTTATATAATTCTTGCTTATATAACAATACATTATTATGTTTATCAAGCTGTTCTATTATTTTATGATTCATTTTATTCATTTAATATTTCTAATTCATAACGTTTCATATTATTATTAATTTTATCAAAACCCACATACTTTAATAAAATTATATCTCCTACTGATGTAGAATTCATTATTGAATCAAGTTGTACTTTACCCCATATACAATAAATTTTATCATCAACTTTAACTTTATAAAGCATAGACTTGTATTCTCCAACATCACTTAGCTTATCAATTAAAATTCCTTCTATAGATTCACCTTCTTTAGGATTCCAAAATATATCATCTACCATATTACTCCTCCTTTTTTTCTAAATTAAATTTATTCATTTTATTTCCACTATTAGTTGTTATGCAACCATTATATGTTATTCTAATATAATCATTTAATTTTATTTCATCCATTAATTGGTCAAGTTGTGTTTTTCCCCATATTTTCACTTTTTTATCATCATCTAATTTAATGATATAGAGATTTTGATTATACTTTCCAATAGATAGTCTTTGTTCAATTAATCTCCCTTCAATTTTATCACCTACTTCAGGATTCCAAATATTTTCTTTTATTTTTACCCATCCTTTTTCATTTTTATTTTCTAAATTATTTTTTGAATTTTTAAATAATTGAATTGAGGAATACCTCCCATTTTTTATTTTTTTTTATTAAAATAATAACACACAATAAATTATTTATATTAAGATTAAAAATCAGTTAAAAATTATATTTTCTTTAATAATTTTCTTAATAGAAAACTTTTTTTTGTTAGTTGATTGTTTTATAGAGATTTATTTAATTAATACAATGATAAAAATAGATCACAGAAGAAATAAAATGAGCAGAAACACCTTTCACACTAATAGAAAAACTAAACTTAGAATAGAGATTTGGGTATTTAAGAGTTTTAAAAAAGAAATATACATTATTAATAAATAACATAAATAATAATTACAATTAATAATTACTAGAACTTTTGACATGAAAAAATTTAAAAAAGTAGGTGATTTAATGAGTGAAACTATAGTAATTTCCCCGACTAGTCGTCAAGAGGGACACGCAGAATTATCAATGGAAGTTGATGAAAACGGAATAGTAACTACAGGACGTTATTTTAGTATTACCCCTGTACGTGGATTAGAAAAAATGGTTGTAGGAAAAAGACCAGAAAGTGCACCTATACTTGTTCAGAGAATTTGTGGAGTATGTCCTGTTACACATACTCTTGCATCTGTAGAAGCAATAGATGATTCATTAAAAATAGATATACCTGAAAATGCTAAATATTTAAGAGAAATCTGTTTAAATGCACATATCGTAAACAGTCATGCAATACACCACTTTTTAGTAGCTCCTGATTTTGTACCTGAAGATAAACGTGATGATGTTATCAGAAATATCTCTGAAATAAGAAAACAATCACAATATGTTGAAGATGTTGTTGGTGGAGAAGGAATTCACCCATCAGATATTAGAATTGGTGGAATGGCACACAACATAACAAAAAATACAAAAAATAAGATCAAAACAAGAATTGAAGGAATTACAGGATTACTTAAAGAACATGTTGCAGCAATGGAAGAATTTATTGAAGCAAAAGAATTCCCTAAAGATTTAGGAGCACATAACCAACCAGTATTTGCTTCATCAAACACATATGGATCTAGAACAGAAATATCCATGCAAGATGTAGAAGAAATATTACCTAGTTCATGGTATGATGTTGCAGAAATAGGTAAAAGAGCATGCTCACAAATTCCACTATACAAAGGAGAAGTTGTAGAAACAGGACCTAGAGCAAGAGCAACAAAATTCCGTAAATTTAAAGATAAAGGAGTAAAAGCACAACACTTAGCACGTGCACAAGAAATGTTAACTGCAGCAGATAGAATTTTAGAACTTGTTGATAAAGTTGATCCTTCAGCACAAGTTATGGCAAAATTCAATTTAGACGGTACAGACCGTATGGGAGTTGGAGTAATAGAAGGACCACGTGGAACAAACATACACACTGCAAAAGTATCACCTGAAGGATATATTAGTGATTATAGAGCAATTGTACCAACAACATGGAACATACCAACAATGGGTATTGCAACAGAAGGATTCCATCATAAATATGCTCCAGACGTAATTAGAGCTTACGATCCATGCCTATCATGTGCAACCCATATGGTTGTTGTAGATGATGAATCAAAAGAAGTAATAAAAGACGAAATGGTTCAGTTATAATCGAAGGGATTGGATGTCATATAATCATGAAAATCTAATTGTTGGCTGTGGAAATATCTTATATAAAGATGATGGTTTAGGACCAGAAGTTATTAAATATATAAAAGAAAATGAAATAGAATTTCCTGGTGATACTTGCCTTATAGATGGAGGAACAAGTGCACCACATTATATATTTACACTTCCAGAAGATAAATGGAAAAATATTATAATTATTGATATTGCTTCATTAAATAAAAAGCCAGGAACAATAGATATACTAGACTTAAATCAAGTGAAGGAATCTGAGAGATATATGGATGTACATGGGATTTCAGCTACCTATCCATTACATGACTTAGAGGATAGAGTCAATATTAAATTAGTTGTATGTCAACCAGAAGAAGTTTCTAGTGAAATGGAGATAGGGTTAAGCAAATCATTAGAGGAAAAAATTCCTAAAATTGTTGAAATAACACTTGATGTTTTAAATAGTATGATTTAATGATTTATCTGAATATAAAAAGGAATTAATTAAAAAAAAGGTGAGAATCTTGTTTGATAAACTTAAAAGTATATTAAAAAATGAGAATAAAAGTAAAGAAAATGTACCTGAAAAAGTAAGTTCAGGTAAATTAAAAATTGGATATATACATTTATCCGGATGTAGTGGAGATTTAATGTCTTTTACTGAAAACTATGATGAATTAGTAGATCTCCTTCATGCTGTAGATATTGTATATGGACAAACATTAGTTGATTGTTGGGAAATGCCAGAAATGGATTTAGTACTTATAGAAGGATCTGTTTGTTTAGAAGATAAACATTCAATAAAAGAATTAAAAGAAGCAAGAAGTAAATCCAAATTACTCGTTGCTTTAGGTTCTTGTGCAGCTACAGGTGGATTTACAGTTTATGCTAAAGGAGGACAACAAGCACAACCTCAACATTCTTCATTTGTACCTATTCAAAACTTAGTTAAAGTAGATCTTGCTTTACCAGGATGTCCTCCATCACCAGAAGCAATAAAAAAAGTTTTACTTGCAGCTGTAAATAATGATATGGATTATCTTAAACCATACTTAGACTTTGCAAGTAATAAAGATGCATGTGGATGTGACTTACAGAAAAAAATAGTAAATCAATCAATTTGTATAGGTTGTGGAACATGTGCTGCTGCATGTCCAACAAGAGCTATGACAATGAAAGATGGAAGACCATTATTTAATTGTGATCGTTGTGTGAAATGTGGATTATGCTACTATCAATGTACACGTAGCTGGTGGCCAATTGATCAAATTAAAAAAGAAATGGGTTATTAATTTTAGGAGGATAAAATAAAATGATTAACGATTCAGTTCTTGGACCATATCAAGAAATTATAACAGTAAAAGCAGTAGATAATAAAATTCTAAAAAAATCACAAGATGGTGGAATTGTATCTGCAATACTTTCATATGCTTTAGAAGAAAATATTATTGATGGTACTATTGTAGCTGCTCCTGGAAAAGATCCATGGAAACCAGAACCTCTTATTGCAACAACAAAAAAAGATATTATAAAAGGTGCTGGAACAAAATATACAATGTGCCCTAACGTTTCATTAATTAAAGAAGCAACACGTGAATACGGACTTGAAAAAATAGGAACTATTGGAACTCCATGTCAAGTTATGGGTTTACGTAAAATGCAAGCTTATCCTATTGGTGTAAGAAATGTTACAAATAACATAGCATTAATTTTAGGTATTTATTGTATGGAAAACTTCCCTTATGAATCTATAAAAACATTTGTTGAAGATTCTGTTGGTGTAAGTTTATCACAAGTAACAAAACTTGATATTGCAAAAGGTAAATTATTTGTAACCCACACTGAAGGTGAAGGTTCAATACCACTTAAACAAACACATGGATTTGAACAAACAGGATGTAATTATTGTCTTGATTATGTTTCAGAACTATCTGATATTTCATGTGGATCAGTTGGTGCAAAACCAGGATGGTCTACTGTTATCAAACGTACACAAAAAGGTGGAGACTTAATTGATAAAGCTATCGAAGATGGTGTTCTTGAAGTTACTGAAACTAATGAAGGTAAATTTGGTTTAGAAATGCTTAGAAAACTTGCAACTAACAAAAAGAAAAAGAACCAAAAAAATATTGATAAAAAATTAGATCTTGGTGTTAAAATACCATTTACACATTCAAAAGATAAAGAAGATCCTTTTGAAAACAGATAAATTTTAATAATTTATCTTCAATCTTTTTTTTAAAAAAAAATAAACTTATTTTTTATTATGAATTAAGTATTCATATTCTTTTAACTCTTCATCATACTTTTTATAGTCAGGATACTCTTTTTTTATTATATTAAAAAATTCAAAATTATGCTCAAATACAATTAAATGAACTAATTCATGATAAATTACATATGCAACTAATTTTTCAGGAAGATATATTAAATCCTTAGATAATGTTATATTTGATTTAGTACTACAACTTCCCCATTTTCTTGTAGTTTTTCTAAATTGTAATCGATTTACTTTAACATCTAATTGTTTTTGATATTGATTTATGTAAAAATTTGTTATATCTTTAAGTTGAAATATGGACCTTTTAATTAATTCTTTATCTTTTATTTGTTTTTCTAATTTTTCTGTAAGTTCTTCATATTCAATTAATTTTTTATACAAATAATCTTCTTTTGTATATATGCATTTTTTTATATCACCACTATAATTTACAGGTAATATTAATTTTAATTTGTTTTTATTTAATTCAAAACGTATATATTTAACATTTCTATGTTTTACTGTGTATTTTAATGTTTTATCTTTAATTTTTATTTCAAACATATATTCTCCTAATAATTATTATTTATAAGATAGTGATTTGTATTAAAAAAAATAATTTATTTTAGATATAAAAATTATATATAATGTATAAGTAAAATAAATTTTTATAAAATAACTATAGGAAATTATTAATATGAACGTTATTAAGGAAGTTGATGTATTAGTTATTGGAGCTGGACCTGCTGGTTCTATGGCTGCTAAAGAAGCTAGTAAAAATGGTGCAAAAACATTAATTATTGATAAAAAATCTGAGATTGGAGCACCTAAACGTTGTGCTGAAGGTATTACTACTTATGCTATTGAAAAACTTGGTCTTGAAATTGAAGAACGTTGTATTGCAAGACATATTGATGGTGCACGTATTGTTTCACCAGATAATACTAGTGCATGGTTTACTTCTGAAACTCTTGAAGAACCTGTAACTGGTGTTGTTTTAGAACGTAAGGTTTTTGATAAACATCTTACTATGGATGCTATTCGTTGTGGCTGTGAAGTTATGATAAAAACTGAAGCAGTAAATATGAAACGAGATACTGATGGTTTTATAGTTGATGTTAGAGTTTTTAATGATGAAATTTCTCAAATTAAAGCTAAAATTATTATTGGTGCTGATGGTCCTGAAGGTCATGTTAGTGCATGGGCTGGTATAAATACAAAAGTTAGTATTGATGAGATGCAATCTGGAATTCAATATGAAATGACAAATTTAAATATGGAAAAAAATAATACTATTGAATTTTATTTTGGTAGTGTTGCTCCTGGTGGATATGCTTGGATTTTCCCTAAAGGATATGATACAGCAAATGTTGGTATTGACGTAAATGTTAAAAAAGGAACTAAAAGTGCAAAGAATTATCTTGATGATTTTATTGCAAATTGTGATGCTACTAAAAACGGACAAATAGTTGAAATTAATTCTGGTGGTAATCCTCTTTGTGGTATATTTGATGAAATTATAGCAGATAATTTTATGCTTGTTGGAGATGCTGCAGGTTGTGTTGATCCTATAACTGGTGGTGGAATTGATACTGCTATTGAAAGTGGTGTTAAAGCTGGACAAGTAGCTGCTCGTGCAATCAAAGAAAAAGATTATTCCAAAGAAAATTTAGAAGAATATTCTAAATATATTGACGAACATATTAATAAAAGATTTAAAAAAGAAATCCATGTTCGTGACTTCTTATATAACTTAGAAGATGATGAAATCAATGAATATGTTGATTTATTAGCTAATCTTGGGATTAAAGAGCTTACTCTTAAAAATTTAATTAAAGGATTACTTAAAAGTTCTCCTAAGAAATTATTTAAATTACGTAAATTATTATAATTTTATTTACTAATTTTTTTTATATTTTTATTATAAATTCATCTAAATCTTCATCTGTTATTTTATCTCTATTTTCACTTTCTATTTTTTGACCAAGTATTGTTAGAATTGAAAGTCCTTTTCTTAAATCTGAAAATTTTGCAACATATTTACTTAAATTTTTTATCTGATTATTAGTAATTACATTCTCTTTAAATCCTAATTTACATCTATATTTTAATATTGAATATATTTCATCATAAGTATACTCTTTAAATTCAATTTCATGACCTAACAATATACTTTGAGCATTTTTCTCAAGAGAATATTTAAATAACATATTATTTATTGTTATTATTAAAGCAATATTTGAATTATAAAATTCATTTGCTCTAAATAATTCATTTATTAATTTATTTGATTCATTTTTACTTAGATAATTTATATCATCAATTGCAAGAATAAAAGATTCTTCTTCTAGTTTTCTCATTATTTCTTCTTGTATTATTTCTGTACTTACATTTTTTCTTGCTTCATATCCAAATAAAACTTTATATATTTGAAAGTAACATTTACGTGATGTATCTTGAATATTACAATTTATATAACATGTAGTTAAATCAGTGTATTCTTCTATTTCAAGTAGTGCATGTTTTAATACTGTTGTTTTTCCAGTACTTGTATTACCCATTATTATAGTATTTATTGCTTTATTATTTTTTAGTAAAGGCTTAACATTTATTAAAATACTTCTTAATTGATCTTCTCTACATTGAATTACTTCTGGAATATAATCTATACTAAATATATCTTGATTTTTAAATATTGATGTATCAGAATTTATCATTTCTTCAAACATTATTATTTTACCCCCATTATTTTTTTTAAAAAAATAAAAAATTCTTGTTTTCTATTATTTTATTAATTTTGAGTTATATTTAAAATAAGCGAGGAATTGATAAGTATTATTTTTTTTAGAACGATTATTTTTAATTTATAAAAATTATTTCGTTATACATTTAACTTTTATAGGTGAGTGTGTCTATGTGCACCTATCTAAAAGCCCACCAAAGAGGCTTAAATTCATTTATAAACAATAATATGAAGAATTATAATAAGATATTAAAAAATAATTTATTAAAAAATATATTAAATTTGAAAAATTATGAAAGAAGGATAAAATCATGAACCAAAACAAAAAAAAGTACCAAAATAAAATTACATTAAAAGTCAATGAAAATAATAATCTTGATTCAATAATTGAAATATTTCAACAATTTAACAACAAATACAATATAATCGTCACAAAACTTAACAAATTCATACAATATCAAACCGAAAAACAAAAAATAACCCAAACATATAAAACAACATTAGTTAATGCTAATATCGATGAAATAACTAATAAATTAAAAAAAGAAGGGAAAGTTACAATCATAATCATAGATAATTTAAGTAAAAAAGACACAAAAAAGAAGAAAAAAATTCAAAAAATCACAAGAGAAATAAATAAACTAGAAAATATTAAGACAAAAACAATAAAACAAAAAGATACCTTCAAAACAATTGATTCAATAATTCAAAGTGATTTAAAATGAAATACAAGAATATATACAAAATAAATAATAAATATCATATAATTAAAAACATATATAATCAAAAAATTAACTATGGAACATATTCAAACAAAAAAGATGCAATTAAACAAAGAAAAATACTAAGAAATAATGAATGGATAAAATCAGAGAAAACAGGATATCCACCTAGTGATGAATTTATAAAATACAATATTATACAAAGAGATGATAAATACTATATTTCCAATAATAAAAATAAAAAAGAATATGGAAGTTATGAAAATTATGAATATACTAAAATTATAAATAAAATCCTCCCATTTTATGAAAATCATGTAAATATCAAAGAAATTGAAAAACAAGCAAGAAGAGAATTTTATAAATACATACATTATAATAAATTAAATAATCGTTATCAAGTAACATACAAAGGCCATATTCTTGGAACATATAAAAATATTATTGATGCATTAAATGAAAGAGATATTATTGTAAAATATGATGCTGATGAAGAATTAATGTGTGAATATCCAATTATAAATATTTATGATGAAAAAACAATACCACTATATCCTAATAAAATAGAAAACATAACACGTAAAAATAATAAAACAAATAAATATGAATTAAATAAACAAATCAAGAATAATAAAATAAGAATAGGATCATACTCCTCATATAATTTAGCTGTTCTTGTAAAAAATTATTTAGACCAGAATAAATGGAATAAAAAATCAGTAGAACATATCATTAAAGTTACAGAAAATATCCAGAAGAGAAACAAGAGAATTCATAAACGTAACAATAAGTATTATGTTGAATTTTCAAAAAATAATAAAACAAAAATCTATGCTTATTATGATAACATTGAACTAGCAAGATATATTAGAAATTCTTTAGAAGAAAATAATTGGAATTTAAACAATATAAAAGATTATGAAAAGAAATTTTATAAAGATAAAATTAAAACTAAATACTATTATGATAATATGGATTTTCTGAAAATAAAATAATAAAACAATTTATTTTAATTTCCTTTTTTTAATAAAATCTTATTAAAATTTAGTAATAAGGTGATTTTAATGTATTTTACTTAAAATATATTTTTATAATAGCTATACCATATATGTTATATAACCTTAAAATAATTTAAGTTAATTATATAGTTAAATATTAAAATATATTAATTTAAAAAGAATTAGATTTCATAATCTTAAATATTAAAAGCTAACGAGATGTATACTTGTGGAAATATTAATTATTATTTTTTTTAAATTAAAAGAATTAAAATGTATACATAAAATGACTTCAAATTAAATAATTTTTAAGAAATGAAAATATATTTTTTATTAAATTAGGGAGTTTATAAAAAATGATTATAAAAGGAAATATTTTAAATGTGTATACAAATGAAATATATCCAGGAGAAATTACGGTTGAACATGGGATTATTCAATCTATAAAAGAAGTTAATAAATACTTCAATGAAATTATAGTTCCTGGTTTTATTGATGCTCATATACATATTGAAAGTTCAATGTTAACTCCATCACGATTTGCAGAAATTGCATTAAAACATGGGACAACTTCAGTTATTGCTGATCCCCATGAAATTGCAAATGTAATGGGTCTTGATGGTATTGAATACATGATTAATGATGCTAAAACTTGTCCATTGAATTATTATTTTTCAGCACCATCATGTGTTCCAACTACTGATTTTGAAAATACTGGTGGTGAAATAACAACAGAGGATTTAGATTACTTATTATCTAGAAAAGAATTTGTATCCCTTGGAGAAGTTATGAATTACCATGCAGTTATCAATAATGAAGATGACATAATATCAAAAATCAATGTTGCAAAAAAATATAAAAAACCTATTGATGGTCATGCACCATTACTTAGTGGTATTGATCTTCAAAAATATATTAAACATGGAATTAGTACAGATCATGAATCTACTTCAGTAAAAGAAGCTGATGAAAAAAGAAGAATGGGTATGAAAATTATGATTCGTGAAGGATCAGAAAATCATAGCTTAGAAAAACTTATTCGTTCAAAAGCTGACTTTTTAGTTACTGATGATCTTAAATCAGAAGATCTTATTAATGGTCATTTAGATCACCTGTTAAGAAAATCTGTAGAACTTGGTATGGATCCTTTTGAAGCTATAAAACTTGTAACAATCAATCCTGCTGAACACTATAATTTAAATTCTGGTAGTATTAGTCCGGGTAAAAAAGCAGATCTGGTATTTATTGATGACTTAGAAAATTTCAATATAAAACGTGTGATTATAAACAGTAATACAATATTCAAAAAACAAAAACTATTATACCGTGCTAATACAAAACCTGTTGGAAATACTATTAATACAACAGAGAAAAAACCAGAAGACTTTGATTTAAAAGCTGAAAATCCATCAAAAAATAGTGCCACAGTTAATGTAATTACTATTCATAATGATAGTATAATTACAGGACGAACCACTGCCAAGTTAAATGTTGAAAAAGGTAATGTTATCCCATCAGTATTTGAAGACATTCTTAAAATTAGTATTGTTGATAGATACGGTGAAAACACTGTTGCAAATGGTTTTATCAAAGGATTTGGAATAAAAAATGGTGCTGTTGCATCTAGTGTAAGCCATGATTCTCACAACATTATTGTTATAGGAACTAATAGTCAATATATGGCTCAAGCAACAAATAAAATTATTGAAAATAAAGGTGGTCTTGTTGCTATATCAAATAAAGAAGAACTTGCCCTACCTCTACCTATTGCTGGATTAATGAGTGATGAAATTGCAACATCTGTTGCTGAAAAATCAGTGCAGATAAATGATCTTGTTAATAAAATGGGTTGTCCTTTGAACAGTCCTTTTACAACATTATCTTTTATGGCATTACCTGTTGTTCCATCACTTAAAATGACAAATGAAGGATTATTTGATGTTGATAATAATGATTTTATTAACATTATAAAAGAATAATTATTCTTCTATTTCTTTTTTTAATAAATTTATTGAATCAATATGATTCTTATTTCCTGTTTTAATAATAAATTTCTGAAGATCATCTAATTTTTTAATATATTCAATTTTATGATTTTTATTTGTATAATTTAATCTCGTATATTCTACAAGCAGATCTATTAATTTATTTGTTGCTCTGTTAATAACACTTATTTGAGGATGTATTTCTTTTGTTGAGATTATTTCTGATTTTATAGTTGTTATAATGTTTTTTCCATACTTATCTTCTTGTTTTTTCTTTGTTATGGATGTAGCTTTTGCTTTAATAATATATGTTGCATCTTTAAGAATATTTTCATCTTGATAATCATCACTTTTTAATTGTCCAAGTAATGCTTTTGTATATATTAATGGATTTTGTGTAAATTGTATTATGAATTCATTATTTTTTTTTATATTTTCTAATGTTTTATTTGGAAATAGATTTAATATTATTTGATTATTCTTATATCTAATACCAAATGGTTTGGTATTTATTTTAGTATTATCTTTTGTTGTTATGAGTACTTCATATGTCATGTTCTCTTCAAGATAGATTTTATCCATTTACATACTTCTCCATGAAAATATTTTTCTTTAGAAAAATTTTCTTTATTAAAATTAAATAAAAAAAATAGTTAATAAAAGATAATTAAATATTTTATTTTTTTATAAATGATTTTAAAAATTATAATAATTAATATATTATCTAATAATTATAATATAATATATAGACAAAAGTAATATATAACAAATTATTTTAATTATGTTATTTACTAATTTTAAATTAAATACGGGAATTTATCATGAGCATTGTTATTATTAATAATTTTGGACAGTATAATCATAGAATATCTAGAACTTTAAAATATTTAGATATTGAAAATAAACTTATACCTAACAACACTAGTCTTGAAGAAGTACAAGCTATGGATCCAAAAGGTATTATATTAGGTGGAGGACCATCTATTGAAAATATTGGTAATTGTAAAGAATTTATTTTAAATATGGATGTTCCAATATTAGGAATTTGTTTAGGACATCAAAGTATTGCTGATGTTTTTGGAGGAGAAACAAAATCTGCAGAAATTGAAAGTTATGCACAAATAGAACTTAATATTCTTAAAGAAGAAGGTATTTTTGAAGGTATTGGTAATTCTCTTAAAGTATGGGCTTCACATAAGGATGAAGTTGTTACTCTACCTGATAACTTTGAAATACTTGCTAATTCCGATAAATGTAATATTGAAGCTATGAAACATGTAGATAAACCTATTTATGGTATACAATTCCACCCAGAAGTACAACATACACCACGTGGTGGAGAAATATTTGAAAATTTCAATAAGATTTGTGAAAACTGGTAAAATAGTTATTTAATGGTTTGTGTAAATTATGATGATGGATACAGAAAAATTTATAGAAGAATCAATTAAAAATATAAAAGATGAAGTTAAAGATGAAAAAGTTATTATTGCATTATCTGGAGGAGTAGATAGTTCTGTTGCTTCTGTTCTTGCTTCTGAAGCAATTGGTGATCAACTTGAAGCTATTTTTGTAGATCATGGACTTCTTAGAAAAGATGAAGCTAAAGAAGTTGAAGAAACTTTTAAAGATAGGTTAAACTTTAAATTAATAAATGCAGAAGATGAATTTATTGAAGCTCTCAAAGGTGTAACTGATCCTGAGAAAAAACGTGAAATTATTGGTCATAAATTCATAGAAGTATTTGAAAGAGAAGCTAAAAAATCAGGAGCTACTTTCTTATTACAAGGAACTATTGCACCAGATTGGATTGAAAGTGAAGGAAATATTAAATCACATCATAATCTCACATTACCTGATGGGTTAGAATTAAAAATTATAGAACCTTTAAGAGAATTATACAAAGATGAAGTACGTGAAGTAGGTACTACTCTTGGTTTACCTGATAGTATTGTTCACAGACAACCTTTCCCAGGACCTGGACTTGCTGTAAGAGTTCTTGGAGATATTACTAAAGAAAAACTTGAAATTTGTAGAGAAGCTAATGCTATCTTAAATAAAAATGTTGAAGATGAAGGTCTTGATAAAGACTTATGGCAATACTTTGTTGTTCTTACAAACAGTAAAGTTACTGGTGTTAAAGGTGATCAAAGAGACTTTGGATACTTAGTTGTTATAAGAATGGTTCAATCATTTGATGCAATGACAGCAAATGTTCCTGATATACCATGGCCATTTTTACATAAAGTATCACAGGAAATTACAGCAAATGTTCCTGAAATAACTCATGTTTCATTATCTTTAAGTAATAAACCTCCTAGCACTATTGAATTTGAATAAATTTATTTTATTCTAATCTTTTTTTTTAAAAAAAATAAAAATAATTTTTTTTATAATATACAGGCGAATTTTATGTATAATTTAACTTCAAAATTAATAATTTATCAAGATAAAGAAAATAATAGAATTTTAAATGAATTATCTGATATTTTTAGAAGATATGAATCTAATAATTATGATAAAGAGGAAATTATCTCTAGTATTTATGAACAAATTAATAATTTACTATCTTTAGCTACAATTTATGGTTTTAATTCTAATTTATGGCATGATTATTTATCTTTTATTATTTTAATGAGTGAAAATCCTTTTACATTAGTTTCTGAGAAAAATAAGTTTAATAATGGTTCTGTTAATGAATTTGCTAGAAATGATTTCTTAATTTTTAAAAAGTTATTTAATTATGATTTTTCAAAGATTGAAGAAGATTTAAATATTAATTGTTTTAGTATAATTGAGAATTATCATGCTATTGTTAAAGAAGATAAATTTTATAATCAAGATGTTAGTCAGAAAGTTCAACAATTAAGTAGTGAAATTGAAAAATGTGAAGATGAATATGAAATTTACTCTGTTGTATGTAGTTTTTATGAAAAGTATGGTGTTGGAATCTTTGGTTTGAATAAAGCTTTTAGATTAAATGATAATTATGACTTATCTAATCTTATTGTTCCTATTACTTCTCTTGATAATGTTTGTCTTGATGATATTATTGGTTATGATATTCAAAAAGAACAATTGATAAAAAATACTGAAGCTTTTGTTAGTGGTCGAAAGGCTAATAATGTTCTATTATATGGTGATGCAGGTACTGGTAAATCTACAAGTATTAAAGCTATTCTTAATAAATACTATGATCAAGGTCTTAGAATTATTGAAATTTATAAACATGATGCTAAATATATTTCTAGAGTTATTTCAAGTATTAAAAATAGAAATTATTACTTTATAATTTATATGGATGATCTTTCCTTTGAAGAGAATGAAAGTGAATATAAGTATCTTAAAGCTTTAATTGAAGGTAGTCTTGAGAGTCGTCCTGAAAATGTTCTTATATATGCTACATCAAATAGACGTCATTTAATTAAAGAAACTTGGAATGAAAGAACTAATACTTCTTCTGATGAAGAATTATATCATTCAGATACTGTTCGTGAAAAACTTTCTCTTGCTGATA
>CAZHBQ010000033.1:0-14762 GCA_964530785.1 uncultured Methanobacteriaceae archaeon
AATATTTGGATTTAGACGTCTTGCTGAATCAACAATACTAATTGTATGATCAGAACTTGATGTAGCTATTACAATACAATTTGCAGAATTAATATTAACCTCATTAAGAATACTTTCACTATATCCATCACCAAAGATTATAGGAGTACCACTTAAACGTTCTTTTTCTACAACAAGAGGATCATTATCAATACATACATATGGAACATTTAATCGTCGACATGCACAAGAAATATTTTTACCATTAACACCAATTCCAACAATTATAACATGATCTTCTAACTCATTATTTTCTTCAATACTAATATATTCTTCTTTAACTTCTTCATTTTCTTTTTTGAAGAAAGGAATTTTACATATAATATCTTCAAATTTATCTGTGTATTTTTCTAAAAATGGTGTAGCAGACATTGTAATAATACTTACAGTAAGGAAAGCTGTGAATATATCATTACCTAAAAGACCATACTTCATACCTTCTCCTGCAAGAACAAAAGAAAACTCCCCTATTTGACTAAGAAGAATAGATATTCCGATTGTTGTTGTAAGAGGTAATTTTAATGAACGGCATGTTATAAATGTAGCTATAAATTTTATAAATAATAATATTATAGCAAATATTATAATTGTAATAATATGTGTTATGAAAAATTCAACATTAATCATTAAACCAATAGATATTAAGAATATACTCATAAAAACATCTTGAAATGGTTGAATATATCCTAATGCTTGATGACTATACTCAGTATTTGATATTATTAAACCAGCAGTAAAAGCTCCAAGTTCAGGAGAAATACCAATTGCTGATGTAGCATAAGTTGTTCCAAGACAAATAAATAATATCAAAAGCATGAAAAGATCTCTATTTTTAGTAGATGCTGCTTCATGTAATACTTTAGGAACAACCCATATTCCACCAATAGCAATAATCAATGCTAAAGATCCTAATTTAAATAAAATTGAAGGTAAGCTGCCTAAATCAATACTTTCTCCACCAAGAAGTGGTACAAGAAGTAAAACTATGATAACTGCAAGATCCTGAAATATTAATATTCCAAGAGTTACTCTACCTTCCATAGTATGAGTTATGCCCTTTTTTTGTATAATTTTCATAACAATAGCTGTACTACTAAAACATACTAAAAATCCAAGAAATATAGATTGATTTAATGGAAACTTAAATAAGAATGCTAGTACAGTTACGATAAGTGTTGTGATAATAACCTGAAGAAATCCTCCAAGAAGAGCATACTGCTTTATCGCTGAAAACTTTTCAATTGAAAATTCAAGTCCAATAATAAATAATAAAAATATTACTCCCAACTCTGATATTGAATTGATAATATCAGTTGATGTAATAAATTGACCTAAAACAATACCGGTTAAAAATAAACCGATCATCGATGGAAGTTTAAGTTTATTAAATATTAATAATATTGCCACTGCTGTAATTAATACAACAGATATCATTTCTAATAAATATAAATCCATATTTTCATGTCCAAATTACTTTTTATATAATAATATTTACTAAATTTATATTTTTTCATTTAAATAATATTTTAAAATATTAAGTTTATTATAAAAAGATTAAAATAAGCTAGAAAAAGTATATTTTTATATTTTTAATAAAAAAAAAGAAATTATAATTTTTAATCTATGTGTAACTATTTTATACACTAAAAATTATAATCCAAAGATTATGATTACTTAATAACTATATGTTTTCTGTCTGATTAACATCATCATCAACATCTGGAGTTTCATCACTAAAAGCTCCACCAGTAACTTTACCTGTTTGACTGTTAATTTCAACATATCCTACAATTTTTCCAGATTTATAGAAATTAAATGTATAGACATCATCACCACTACTTGACTTAGTAGTAGTTGCATATGTTATTGAACAATCATTATGATCATTGTTAGATGCCCAAGTATTAGCAATAGTTTCTGCTTGATCAACAGTTATCTTATCTGCAGTATTACCTGTTTCATTAGTTGTAGTATTTGCTTGTATATTAGAATCTCCTGAAATAGTACTATTATTTAGTCCAACAACAGCACCACTATCATCAATATTGCCTGTAGTATTTCTATTAATTCCTGCAGAACTTCCTATATTACTTGAAGATTTACTATTTGTTGTTTTTTTAGAATTTTGTGTAACTATGTTAACTATATTATTATTTGTATATATTTTAAGACATTCATCAATAAATCCATCATTTGATGCTAATAAATCAGATCCAACACATCATCTGATTGAGTACTAGATATATCAGTATCTCCATTATCTTCATCTAGACTTAATTGACTAAGAAGTGATGTTTCTCCATCAGCAACTTGCTGATATGTTCCGGCAACAACACCAATAAGAGCCACAATAAGAATAGTTAAAATAATTTTCTTATCCAATTACACACCTCATATATAATCAATAATGAATAAAACTTTAAATGTAATAGTATTTAAATATGGTGTTTAATTATTAAAAATTATAAATTAACTTATTAAAAAAAGAAAAATATTATTTTACATTTAATAAAAACAAAAAAAAGAATAAAAAAATAAGTTTTAACTTATTTTTTCAAATGTTCAAGTAAAGGTTTTTCAAATGATTCATATGTAGGAGTTCTACCTGTAAATATTTCAAAAGCAACAATTCCCTGATTTATTAACATATGGGTACCGGGTATTACTTGTGCTTTATTTTTTCTTGCCTGTTTTAATAATTCTGTCTCAAGTGGATTATATATAATATCCATAACAGTATGATTAGAATTAATATTTTCAGTTTTTATTGGGGGAGCAACATTACTATTTGGATGCATTCCAATAGGTGTTGTATTTATAATAATATCACAATCACCAATAATATCACTGGAATCTTCTGTAGGAATATATATTATATCATTAAAACCTGTCTGTTTTTTAAGATTATTAATTAATCCTTTAGCATTTTCTTCTGTTCGATTTGCAATAGTTAATGAATTAATATCTTCATTAATTAATGTGAATGTTATAGCTTTTGAAGCACCACCAGCACCAATAACAAGTACATTTTTATCTTCTAAAGTTGTATATTCTTGAAGTGATTTTATAGCTCCAATTCCATCAGTATTATATCCTTTTGCAATACCATTTTTAAAACTTATAGTATTAACAGCATTAATCTTTTCTGCAATAGGATCAATTTCATCAAGATATGGTATAATACTTGTTTTATGAGGAATTGTAACATTTAATCCTTTAATGTTCATTGTCTTTGCTGCTGTTATAACGTTAGATATATCTTCAACTTGCACATGAAATGGAAGATATACATAATCCATATCCATTAATTTGTAAGCATTATTATGCATTGGTGGTGAAAAACTATGTTCTATGGGATGACCTATTACACCGGTTACTAATGTTTTTCCTGTTATCATAAAATAATCTCCATTTATTATATTTTATAAAAATAATAAATTATATTATATAATAAGCTATATAAATTATATATAATTTGTAGATAATTAAAAAGGAATATCTATTTAAATAATTCTATAAATTTTTTTATAATAATTATTTATGTTGATGTTTATTTTTTCTTATTATATGGATTGTTTTTTTAATTAATGTATTATTATAAAAGGCTATTAATTAATTTTTTTATTTTCTTTTTCTTAAAAATAATTTCTAGATTTTAAAAAAGTAGTATAGTGTTTATTTATAATTATATGTTAATAATGTTGAAAATTATTATTTTATGTTAGTTTATTTATCCATATTATTTTTTAATATAACTTATGTGTATGTATTCTAATGTGATAGTAATAGTTTTAAGGGAAAAAAATTTAATGATTTTTTTTTATTAAAGGATGTGTATATTTATGGAGTTTAAAAAACCAAGAGGAACACGTGACTTTTTATTTGAAGATATGCAAGAACGTAAATATGTGGAAAGTACCATAAGAACTGTTGTAGAAAATTATGGATTTAAAGAAGTAAAAACACCTATTTTTGAAGATCTTGAATTGTTCACAACAAGATCTGGAGAAGGAATTAAAGAAGAATTATATCATTTCCAAGATAAAGGTGGAAGAGATTTAGCATTAAGACCAGAAATGACAGCTAGTGTTGCAAGATTATATAATAATAATCTTCAAAAATCAGCAAAACCTCTTAAAATGTATTACTTTGGAAGTTGTTTTAGATATGAACGACCACAAGCTGGACGATATAGACAATTCTGGCAATTTGGACTTGAAGTAATAGGTGGAACTCCAATATATAACGAAGCAGAAATCATTGCAATGGCAAATGAAGTTTTAAGTAAATTAAATATAAACAATTATGAAGTTGCAATAGGTCACTTAGGTATAATCAAAGGAGTTTTAAATCATCTTAACATATCTGGTGAAAAACAAACAGAAATAATTTCAAGTATAGATAAAGAAGACTACCAATTACTTGATGAAATATTAACAAGTTGTGATGTATCAGATAAATATAAAGAAATAATTTCAAAAATTATTGAAGTAAATGGTAGTCGTGATGATTTAAATAATTTAAAACCATTACTTGAAGATATTGATGAAAGTTTATCAGCTCTTGAAAACTTAGATAAAATTCTTGAAGTAATAGAAACATTTGGATTTATGGATTTTACTGTTAAATTATCAATAGCAAGAGGACTTGATTATTACACAGGTCTTGTATTTGAAGTATATGTTCCTGATCTTGGTGCTGAAAAACAAATAACTGGTGGTGGAACATATAATCTTATGGGATTATTTGATTCAGAAGAAGTTGAATCCACAGGATTTGCATTTGGATTTGATCGTATAATGGAAGCATATCACAGACAAAATATCCAAATACCAGAAGATTCTACTCCAAGAGTACTTGTAATTCCTATTAAAAATGACTTTAAAAAAGATGCTATTATTATTGCTCAACAATTGAGAAGTAAAAATATAATAACAGATATAGATCTTAAAGGTAAAAAACTTAAGAAAAACTTATCCTATGCAAATAGTCACAATATCAATAAAGTAATAATGATAGGACAACAAGAAGTTGAAGATAATACGGTGACAATTAAAGATATGAATAGTGGAAATCAAGAAACAATTCCACAATCTGAAGTAGTAGAAAAAAATTCTAAACTAAGAGGGTAACACATGATAAAACCTAACTTCAGACACACAATAGATGGAAAAAAATTAGCAACCGCAATAGCACAAGACTATAAAACAGGAGAAATATTAATGGTTGCATTTATTGATGAAGAAGCATTCAATAAATCCGTAAAAACAAGAAATGCACACTATTATAGTACAAGCAGAAATGAAATATGGTACAAAGGAGAAACATCAGGACACATTCAAAAAATAAAAGAAATACAACTTGACTGTGATCAAGATGCAATACTCTTTAAAGTAGAACAAATAGGTGGAGCATGTCACACAGGACATTACTCATGTTTCTACAAAAAATTATCAGAAGATGGAACAACACTTGAAGAAAATGAAGATAAAATATTTAATCCAAGTGATGTTTACAATGATGAATAAATGGAGGATATAGAATGAAAATTGTACCAGATACAAGTATAATTATAGATCAACAAGTAAGTAAACTAGTACAAGATGAATTTCAAAATGCAGAAGTATTAATTCCAGAAGCAGTACCTTCAGAAATAGAAAATCATGCAAACAAAAGAAAAGAAATAGGATACAGAGGACTTGATGAGTTAAAAGAACTAAGAAGATTAAGTCAAGAAGGAATAATTAAATTATCCTATGTGGGACGAAGACCAAAACTTGAAGAAATATCTATAGCTGGTGGTGGAGAAATAGATGCAATGATACGGGATATTGCAAGAAAATATCATGCAGTTTTAGTAACAAGTGATAAATTACAAAAAGAAATAGCAGAAGCACAAGGTGTTGAAACATACTTCTATAAAAAAGAAGTAGAACCAATACCACAAGGACCAACAGAACTTGAATCATACTTCTCAAAAAATATCTCATCAATACATCTTAGAGAAAATACAGTTCCAATGGCAAAAAGAGGAACACCAGGACATGTGGAATTAGTAGAAATAGATTATGTTCCATTAAGATATAATGATCTTGAACGTATCTCAAAAGAAATTATAGAACAATCAAAATATAGGCATGATTGTTTTATAGAAATAGATAAAAAAGGAGTTACAGTAATTCAGTTTGGGGATTTAAGAGTAACAATAGCAAAACCTCCATTTGCTGATGGATTTGAAATAACAGCAATTAAACCAGTAAATAAATTAGATCTTGAAGATTATAACATATCAGATAAATTACTTGAAAGACTCTCAAACGATGCAAAAGGAATTTTAGTAGCAGGATCTCCAGGAGCAGGAAAATCAACGTTTGCTCAAGCACTTGCAGAATATTACTATTATGATATGGAACAAATTGTTAAAACAATGGAATCACCAAGAGATCTTAATCTTGATGACAATATAACACAATATGCTCCACTTGAAGGTGATATGGAAAATACTGCAGATATATTACTTCTTGTAAGACCAGATTTCACAATATTTGATGAAGTACGTAAAACAAGAGACTTTGAAATATACTCTGATATGAGACTTGCAGGAGTAGGTATGATAGGTGTTGTTCATGCAACACGAGCAATTGATGCAGTACAAAGATTCCTTGGACGTTTAGAATTAGGAATAATACCTTCTGTTATTGATACAACAATATATATTAAAGATGGTCAAGTAGAAACTGTATATTCTATTGAATTAACAGTTAAAGTTCCAACAGGAATGCTTGAAGCTGATCTTTCAAGACCTGTTATTGAAATAAAAGATTTTGAAACAGGTGAATTATTCTATGAAATTTACACATATGGTGAACAAACTATTGTAATGGATATTAATAAAACATATACAAATAATAGTTCAGAAACTGAAGAAAAAACACCTGTTGCTAAAATTGTTGAAAAAGCTGTTCGTAAAGAAGTTCTAAAAGTAGCACCAAATGCTATTATGGAAGTATCATTACTTTCTGATAAAAGAGCACTTCTTGAGATTGATCCAGATCATGCAGGAGTTGTTATTGGAAAGAATGGTAAAACTATTTCAAAAATTGAGGAAAACTCTGGAATCAGTATAGAAGTTGAAGAACTTGAAATAAAAGATATAGATAGTAAAATACCAATTAATGTCAATGTTTCTGGTAATTATTTATCATTAAACTTCAATAAAGAAGATATTGGGTCAAGTTATGATATTATTGTTGAAGATGAATACTTATTTACCGCAACAGTAGGTAAAAAAGCAAATATTCGTCTTAAAAAAGATATTGAAATGGCAGAAATTTTACTTAAAGCTATGAAAAAAGATGAACCAATATATGCTCGTCTAAGAAATGAGGAATTATATTAAATAGGAGATATTTTTATGAAAATAAGTGTTTCTACTTTAGGATTATATCCTGCAAGAATAGAAAATGTATTAAATTTTATAACAGAACAAAATATAGAATATCTTGAAATCGTTAAAGAATATCCTTATGATAATTTAACAGAAGAAGATTTCACACAACATGATATTAATTTAAGTGTTCATGCTCCAATGTCTGATGTTAATATAGCTTCACATGTAGATAAAATTAGAGAAACTTCTATTGAAATAATGTGTGATTCATTTAAAATGGCAAATAAAATAGGAGCAGATAGAGTTGTTGTTCATCCAGGAACTATTCCAATAATGGCTCTTAAATATCCTGAAAAGATTCTCAAATACAATACACAATCACTTCTTAAATGTCAAAAACATGCAGAAGAATATGGTGTAATGATGTGTGTTGAAAACATGCCATTATTTGAGAGAATGTTATATACAAATATTGAAGCATTATTTGACCTAATTGATAATGAAATCCATTCAGGTATAACATTAGATGTTGGTCATGCACATAATAATGGTTTTAGTGTTGATGAAATGTTTGAATCTGATAATATACATCATATTCATTTAAGTGATAATGATGGATCTTATGATATGCATGATAGTCTTGGAAGTCATAATATAGATTTTGTTAAAATTTTTGATATTCTTAAGAAGAAAAAATATGATGACATATGTGTTATTGAAGTTAATACTAAACAAGAAGTTTTAAGAAGTATTGAATATCTTAAGAATATTAATGTATTATAAGGTTGTGTTACAATTTCAATGTATTCAGTATTATCAAATGATAGAGTAATTGTTAAAGATGAACATGCACATAATTTATATAATAAACGTTTTTATGGTAATCTTACAGATTCAGGTCTTGAATTATCATTTATAGAAGCATTATATTTATTATCTAAAGAAAAAATTGAAATATTTGATAAAGATGAAAATGCTGTTTCTTTTGATGATTTAACAGAAATTGTGCGTGATAAACAAGTATATTCACATTATCTTGTATATTCTGATCTTAGAACTCGGGGTTATATTATAAAAACAGGATTTAAATATGGTAGTGATTTTAGAATATATGAAAGAGGTCATAGTCCAGGAGATGGACATTCAAATTACTTAGTAAAAATATTATCAGAAGAACAATACATAAAAGTACGTGATTTTTCAAGCTATGTTCGTGTTGCTCATGGTGTAAGAAAAAGTTTACTTCTTGCTGTTGTTGATGATGAATATGATATAACATATTATAACATAGAATGGACAAGACCATAAAAGAAATTAAAAGTAGATTAGGAGTTGAGTAAAAGTGAATATGATAGATCCTTGGGGTTCTTCAATAATTGATTATGATAAATTAACAGAACAGTTTGGTATAAAACCATTTAGTGAAGTTGTAGATCAGATAAATGATGCAAGTAAATTAATGACTAGAGGTATTATTTTTGGACAAAGAGATTATACTAAAATTACCGATGCTTTAAATAATAATAAAGAATTTGCAACTATGACAGGAATGATGCCTAGTGGTAGAATGCATATAGGACATAAAATGGTAGTTGATCAATTAAAATGGTACCAAAAACAGGGTGCTGATATTTATTTATCAATTGCTGATATGGAAGCATATGCTGCAAGAGGTATTAGTAAAGAACAATCAAGAGAACTTGCATTAAATGAATATATTGTAAATTATATAGCTTTAGGTCTTGATGTTACAAAAGATAATTTCCATCTATATCTTCAATCTGAAAATGATGATGTTAAAGATCTTGCATATACAATTGGAAGAAAAGTAACATTTAGTCAAATGCGTAGTATATATGGTTTTGATAATAGTACAAACATTGCTCATATTTATACTCCATTATTACAAGTAGCTGATATTTTACATCCACAACTTGAAAAATATGGTGGTCCAAAACCTGTTATTGTTCCTGTTGGTCCTGATCAAGATCCTCACATACGTCTTACAAGAGATCTTGCAGCTAAGTTTAATGATGAACTAGGATTTATAGAACCATCTGCTACATTCCATAGATTTATGACAGGTCTTACTGGAGAAAAAATGAGTAGTAGTAAACCAAAAAGTGCAATATACTTAACTGATTCTATTAAAGATGCAACTAAAAAGGTTAAAAGTGCAAAAACTGGTGGTCGTGAAAGTCTCAAAGAACAAAAAGAACTTGGTGGAGAACCTGATAAATGTTCAATATATGAACTTCTTGTATACCACTTAGTTGATGATGATGAAAAACTCAGAGATCTTCGAGAAAAATGTCTTGCAGGAGAAATTCTATGTGGAGAATGTAAAATGTGTGCTAGTGAATTACTCTCTGAGATGTTTGAAGATATTGAATCAAAACGTGAAGAAGCTCAAAGTATTGCAAAAGATTTATTATAATTCTTTATATAAGAAGTTCCATCCTTCTTGTTATTTTTTTTTTAAATTTTTTTTATTGACTTTAACTATTTTTATTCTATTTTTATAATTAAACATTAAACTCTCTTTATTATTAATAATTTTATAATTATTATCAATTCTACTTGTTTTATTTTTTAGTATAAAATAGAGATATTGTTAATAAAATAAAAAAATAAATCATTATAATAGAATATAAAAAAAATTATTTCTAAATAATTTTTATATTAATTTTAAATAAAATAGGAGTTTTGTTCATGAGTGAAGAATTAGAAGAAATATGGACTAATTATGATAGACAAACTGTTTTTAATTATGTAGAAACAAGATTACATCATTATTTATTTACAAAGATTTTCAAAGATGAAGCAGAAATAATGTCTAAAATTATTGAAATTAATGAAAATGAATTAAAAGGATTTAAAGTAAATTACTTCCTTAATATAGATGAAACACAAGACTTAATTCAAAATTTTAATAAATTAGAAGATGAACTTGAAAATAAGGACGTAACTCAAGAGCCATATAATAAAATTCTTGGTGTTGTTAAATATATTTTTGAGAACATAAAAAATGATGATACAAATAAAATAAGTAATAAGAATTTTGATCAAGAAAAATTAGATGAAATTAATGCTAATCTTTTAGAAAATAAAAAATTATTATCACAAATTCTTAAAAAAGATATATTTAATGATATAGAAACACCAGATGTAATTGATATAAACTTATTAGAAGTTGCATGTAAAAATACTGATGAGTTATATAATCTTGCAAAAGTGTATGAGGTTTATGATGAATTATTTGTATTCCCTGATAAAATTGAATTATATAATACAATAATTAATGTAATTCTTGTAGCTATGAGTAATGATAAATTATTTGAGTTATATGTACTTCTTAATACTCTTGAAGTTCTTGAGACTACAAAAGGTAAAATTACTTTCCAAAAAGCAGGAGTTCGTGAACTTGCAGAATATTACTTCCAGCTTGAAGAAAACAATATGGAACATACTACAGTTATGCAAATATTCTTCCATGATTTACCTGAAGAACTCGATGCTAAATTTAAACCAATTCTTAAATATCCATACATATGTTTACGTATGAAAAACTCTGTAAAAGCACGTAACATTACACGTACAAGTTATTTATTACTTGAAATTGAAAGAATTACAGATAATCAAATTAAATATAAATGTAAAGCAACTGAAGATATACGTAATATTCTTGTTGTATGGGATCATAGATTATTTAATGATGAAAAATCACATATTAAAGTTCTTGATTACAAAACCTTACAAATGGGTCTTAACAAATCATTTGGTAATATATTTAAATATCCTAATATTGAAAATGTTGATGCAATTCTTGAATATCTCCCATACTTTGAAGATACAAGTAATGAATTTGTTAAAGTTGAAAATGGTCAACGTTATTATGATGATGAAGCAGACTTCTTTAAGGATGATTTATATCAAGAAAATATTTACAGAACATTTGATAATCTCAAAGACTGGGAAGAAACTGGTTGGAGATATATAAATAATCATGAGTTAATTAAAAGATTAGATCTTTTAACTATTATGAAACTTGTATATCTTATCATGCAAAAAGAACATACAAGACCAGGATTTTTAGGTAAACTTATGCAAGATGGTACTGTTCTTACTATTCTTAAAAGACTTGAAGAAATTAGAAATGTTAATGAAAGTGAAATAACTGATTTATATTCACCATATAAAAAACTTAAATGTTGTCCAATTCATGATCCTGACTTCTATGCTGAAAAGGAAAAAGAAATGGATGATCTTCTTGCAAGAAAAGCTGATGAAGTGGATGAATAATTTTTCATCCTTTCTCTTTTTTTTAAAAAAAAATATTAATCATATTTTTATTAAAAGTATTACTTTTTAATTTTTAATATATAAACTGTTATTAATTTATTACAAATATCCTCTTTCTATAGCTTAAAGTAATACTATTTTTGTCTTGTTTTGGTTTAATTTTATTTTTATATTTTTTTTATTACAATTAGGGGATTTTTAGGGGCTTTTTTAATAAATATATTTAAATACTATTATATTCAAATTATTTTTATAGAAAAATTATAATAATTATTTTAAAATTTGTATTACTTTTGTAATTGAAATTTGATGTTAAATTTTAATATTTTTTTAATATTTTTGTTGGATAATGGTTATCGACAATTATTGAGTAATACAAAAATATAAAAAATTATTATTTTATTAACTTAAGGAGAAATTAAAAAATGCATATACCTGATGGTTTTCTTTCTACACCAGTATATGTTGTAGGGTATATTCTTGCTATTATATTCATATATCTTGCAGCTAAATGGAGTAGAGAAAATTTAGATGAAAAATATATACCACTTCTTGCAGTACTTGCTGCAGGTATATTTGCATTAATGTCTTTCAATTTACCAGTACCATTTGGTTCAAGTGGTCACTTACTTGGAGCAGCATTAGTAGCAATTATATTCTGTAGTCCATATGCAGCAATTATAGTGTTAACAGTAGTATTATTAATACAAGCTTTATTCTTCGGAGATGGAGGATTAACAGCTTTAGGAACTAACATCTTCAACATGGGAGTTGTTGGTGGATTTGTAGGTTACTATGGATATATAGGTCTTAGAGATAAAATAGGTAATTATCCAAGTATATTCATAGCAGCATGGGCTGCATGTGTTTTATCAGCATTAGTAGCTGCAATTGAAATGGCAATCAGTGGAACATTCCCATTAGATTTAGGATTATTCTACATGGGTGGATACCATGCAATGATTGGATTTATTGAAGCAATAATAACTGTAATAATAATTAAAGCATTAGAATCAGTAAGACCTGATTTACTTACATCATGGAAAAGGTAGTGAAAATATGGAAACAAAACAAGTTTATGTAGGAATATTTGTAGTAGCATTACTCGTATGTATATTATCACCATTCTTAGCTTCTGGTGATCCAGATGGTTTGGAAGCTTCTGCAGAAGCACTTAACCCTGATGTATTAGAAGCTGATCAAATATTAAGTCCAGTTATGCCGGACTATACATTAGAAGGTATGGAAGATAATCCACTTGTAGGTGTAGGTTGTTTAATAGTAGGTGCTCTAATTTCAGTAGGGTTAGCTTATGGAGCATTTTATCTATTAACTAGTAAAAACTAACACCTTTTCTTTTTTTTTAAAAAAAAAATTTTATAAAAATAAACTATATTTTATGTTTAGTACAAAAATATGGGATTTTCACTTATTTTCAATATTAAAATAACATAACTAATAATAATTAAAATAAACAATATTTATAATAATCTATTAAATCTATGGTAAAAATATGGTAAGTATCAATGAATTAAAAAAACAGGAAAAATTATCAAATCAGGGTGGATTACTTCATGATGTTGATAGTAGAATTAAATTAATTGTACTTGTTTTAATCATTCTTTTTGCTGTTTCTTCAAACAGTTATATAGTATTTGGTATACTTGAAATATATTTATTATTACTAGTTATAATTTCAGGTATTTCATTAAAAGATGCATTACTAAGAGTTCTTGTAATATTGCCATTTGGATTTTTTATTGCAATATTTCAACCATTTGTACAACCAGGAGTTATATTATATTCATTACCTTTTGGAATTAATGTAACATTGGAAGGAATTCAGTTTGCAGAACTTTTAATGAGTCGTTTAATTATAAGTATAACATCCATAGTATTATTTTCATATATTACACCTATGCAGGATGTTGCGTTCGCTTTTAGAAAATTACATTTACCTAACGAGTTTGGTATGATATTTTCATTGTTTGTAAGATTTTTATTTTTATTCTATGATGAATTATTAGAAATCAGACAAGCACAGGCAAGTAGGTGTTTTAGTCTTACAAATAATACACCATATACTTGGAAATTAAAACAAGTTGGATACCTGTTTTTTTCTATGTTTTTAAAAGCATATGAACGTGGTGAAACTGTATATAGTAGTATGGCAAGTAGAGGGTATAGTTCTGAAAGTTCTATTTATACATCTAGTGAAAAATTATCAAAAACAAGTATAATCTATTTAGTTTTACCAATTATTATAATGATTATATTAGGTGTACTACAATATTCACAGCTAATATAATCAATACTCTTTTTTTTATTTTTTAATATTTTAATCAATACTATTATAAAAATTAAGTTATATAATATATATTAATATTAATTAAAATTTTAATTACTTTATTCTTATAATCAATTAACGAGTGATATAATGGATTCCATAATAAAAATAAATGATATAACATTAACAAGGGGAACAAATGAACCTATTAAATTTGAAGTAACTGATGATGAAAATAATCCTATTAGTGGAAAAGCAATAATTAAATTAGAAAAGGATACAATACTTAGAGGAAAAGTTGAAAATGGAGTATTTTCTGAAATATTGGATTTAAGTAAATATTCAAAAGATGAGTATGATCTTAACATATTATATAGTGGAAATGATTTATGTGATCCATCTAATGAAAGAATTAAATTATACATAAAACGTCCAGATTCAGTTAATGTAAATATTAATGATTTACAAAATGCTAGCTACCGTTTAACAAAATGGATTGATGTTAATAAAAAAGTTCCAGGAAAAATATCAATAAATAAACAACAAATCAATGTAGGTTATTTACTTGTTATTTTATCTTCATCATTAAAAGAAATTAATAATCAAAATAATGATGATGTTGAATCTTTATGGGTTACAACTCCAAAAGTTTCAAGTGAAAATATTACTGAAAATGTTAATTTAAATCGGGATGAATATTTAGCAATTGCTGATGAAATAATTGATTATTGTAATGAAAATTCT
>CAZHBQ010000034.1:0-14742 GCA_964530785.1 uncultured Methanobacteriaceae archaeon
TTAATACTAAATTTTAATATTCTATTTCTTACAGAAATTTATATTAAGTATAGAATTTTTTTTTATTCTTTATAAAATATTAAGAGGTAGATTATATATGTTATATTTTATAGGTCTTGGTTTATTTAGTGAAGATGATATTTCTTTTAAAGGTTATCAGGCTTTACAAAAAGTTGACTGTATTTATGCTGAGTTTTATACTGCTCGTTTGATGGGTGGTAATCTTAATAATTTAATGGAAAAAGTTGATGCTCCTTTTATTCAACTTAAACGTGAAGATGTTGAAGATAGAAATGTTATTATAAAAGAAGCTATGGATAAAGATATTGCTTTTGTTACTGCAGGTGATTCTTTAATGGCTACAACTCATACTGAACTTTATGTTGAGGCTGTAGAAAAAGGTATTGAAACATGTATTATTCATGGTAGTAGTATTTTTTCTGCAGCTCCTGGTCTTGCTGGTCTTCAGGCATATAAGTTTGGTAAAACGACAACAGTTCCATTTCCTGATGAAAATTTCTTTCCTCATTCACCATATGATGCTATTAAATTAAATTCTCAGATGGGTCTTCATACTCTTGTTTTACTTGATATTCAAGCTCATAAAGATAAGTATATGAGTGTAAATGAAGCTGTGGATTATTTATCTAAAGTTGAGTCTGAACGTCAAGAACATGTTTTTGATGATGATCGTATTGTTATTGGTATTGCTCATGCTGGTAGTGATAAGCCAATTGTTAAAGGTGGAAAAGTTTCTGATGTTATTAATTTTGATTTTGGAGAACCTTTACATTGTATGATTGTTCCTGGTGATTTACATTTCCTTGAAGCTGAAGCTTTAATTTCATTGGCTGATGTTGATAAAGATCTTCTTGAAGAATTTTTATAATGGATATTATTTTTATTTTATTCAAATATTTATATAGATCTTGTTTTAAATATTATAATTAGATATTTAAAAAATTTTTTAAAAAGTGGTATAAAAAAAGTTTAATATGATATTTAAAATTCAGTGTTAAAAAAGAAGTGTTAAAATTGAATTATACAGATGATGATTCGGTATCTTTGCTTAGAGGAACTCATTTATCTCATGATGTGTATAAAGATATTCAATTTATTCGTGATAAGAAAACATGTTTTTATGAAGTAATTTGTACTAAACATGATAACTCACAATGTTATCTTTATATTGGTTATGATGGAACTTCGGCTCGTCGAACATATAATCGTATTATAGCATCAACTAATAATGATTAAATAAGTTTTTCTGAGTAAAAAAAGGTTTAGATTCTTTTTTATAATATTCTATATAAAAAAAGTAATTTTATGGGAGATTATTTTTTTTTCTTTTTTTTCTTTTTTTTAGTATAATTGTGTATATTTTTGTAGATATTTTTGGTAGTTTTTATCAAGTAATCTGTGAAGTGACATTAGTTCTGGGTTTGTGGTTGCTTTTTGTTCTGTGAGATTTCTTAGGGTTCCATTTTTCATATTTTCTCGAATTTCTTTTATTGTAAATTCAAGTTGTTTGAGATTTTCTTTTTCTAGATTTTCTGTTATGTTATATTTTTTTTTTGGGTATATATTATCAGATGTCATTAAGTTATTATTTTTTGCTTCATATATAGCTCTACTTGTATCAAAAATGTCAATTCCAATGTATGTTAAAATTGGTATGATTTGTGTTGTAGCAAATGGGAAGTATAGTGTGGTATTTGGATTTATATTTTCTCTAGTTTTAATTATTATGTCAAGTAAACTTTCAGGATTTCTTTGTAGTTCATCAGTGTTTGCAAACATTAATTTTGTATATCCAAGTTTTTCTAATTCTTGGGCACATTTTATTCTAAGTGTATCATATTGTGCTCCTTGAATTACAGCATATTTGGTTTTGTCTTCTTCTTTTTTTGCAAGTTCTATTGTTTTTTCAACATATTCTTCAGCTATTTCTTTTTGTATTTTAAATGGTGTTGATATATTTTCAACTACTTCAATTTCCTTGTAATTAATAACTGCAGGTGTTTCAATATTGTTTATTTGACCTATTCTTCCTGGTCCATCATGTGTTTTTATTTTTAACATTTATTTATTTTCTCCCAATCATCAATAATTTATATATTAATTATGTCTTTTTTTAATATTATTTTTTTTATTAAAAATAATATTTTATATATGTAACCTTAAAGGTTACAAGATTTGTTTTTTATGATATATTTAAATACTAACTTTAATTAAACATTATAATAGAGATTTATAAAAATTGTCATAAATTTCTACAAGTTAACTATTAAAAATTTATCCAAATAATTGAATTGATAAAATATAGGTTTATATCAATTCACATCTAAGAATAATAATTTTTTTTGGATGTAAAAATATTAAATTTAAAAAACAATTATAAATTTATTTTTATATTGTGTATTTTTATTCAATGGAGTGAAAAAATGACATTATTAAACGAAAGTGAATACTTAATAACAGAAAAAGATGTAGATCCTTCATTTAAATCTGAAATAATGGCAAACGGAAGTGAATCCTTAGCAGTATGTTACCAATGTGCAACCTGTTCAGGAGCATGTCCTTCAGGAAGAAGAACACCTTACTTAGTAAGAAAATTAGTAAGAAAAGCATTAATGGGATTAAAAGAAGATGTAATCTCAGACGACGCAATTTGGATGTGTACAACCTGTTACGCATGTCAAGAAAGATGTCCTCGTGATGTAAAAATCGTAGAAATTGTTAAAGCAGTAAGAAACGTAGCAGCACATGAAGGATACATGGCAGTAGCACATAAAAAAACTGGTTCTTTCGTTGCAAAAACTGGTCACGCAGTACCAATTAACGATAAAATCGAAAACTTAAGAAAAGAAATTGGTCTTGATGAAGTTCCACCAACAACTCACAAATATCCAGAAGCATTAGAAGAAGTACAAACTTTAATTAAATTAACTGGATTTGATGATCTAATAGGTTACGACTGGAACACAGGCGACTTAAAAGAAGAATAATTTTATTGATTTAAATAAGGAGGATAAATTATGGCATATGCTTACTTTTTAGGATGTATAATGAACAACAGATACCCTGGTATTGAAAAATCCACAAGAGTACTCATGGAAAAACTAGGGGTAGAATTAAAAGATATGGAAGGAGCTTCCTGTTGTCCTGCACCAGGTGTATTCGGTTCTTTTGATAAAGAAACCTGGGCAACAATCGCAGCAAGAAACATAACAATTGCTGAAGATATGGGAGACGAAGTATTAACAGAATGTAACGGATGTTTCGGTTCACTTCATGAAGCTAACTTAGCATTACAAGAAGATGCAGAATTAAAAGATAAAGTAAACGCATCTTTAAAAGACATTAACAGAGAATTCAAAGGAACAACAAACATCAGACACTTTGCAGAAATATTATACAATGATATTGGATTAGAAAAAATATCAGAAATATTCGAAAAAGACTTAAACTTAAACGTTGCAGTACACTACGGTTGTCACTTCTTAAAACCTAGTGATGAAGTAAAAATAGACAACCCTAAAAATCCTAAAATCTTAGATGAACTTGTAGAAATCACAGGTGCAAAATCTGTACCATACAAAGACAAAATGATGTGTTGTGGAGCAGGTGGAGGTCTCAGAGCAAGAGATATCGATGTAACAGCAAGTTTCACCCACGAAAAACTCCAAAACATGAGAGAAGCAGGCGTAGATGCAATAATCGATATTTGTCCATTCTGTCACATGCAATTTGATGCAGGTCAACAAGAAGTAAACGAAAAATACGGAACTGACTTTGCAATACCTGTATTACACTTAGCACAATTATACGGATTAGCAATGGGATTAAGTCCAGCAGATTTAACACTCAACAAACAATCCGTAAGTCCTGATGAAATTGTTAAAAAAATGGACGAACCTAGAGAATAAGTGTTCACTTAGATAATATAACATTATGTTATATTATTCTTTCACCACCCTATTTCAAATTACTATTTTTAAAAGAGTTTTTTTTATATAAAATTAAAAAAAATTATTGAAAAATAGTGTTAATTAAATTTAGGTTAAAAAAAATTATTATTTTTAAAAAAAGGAGATTAAGTATAAGAATATTATTTATTCTTTACGTCTTGGTTTTATTTTAGGAGTTTTTCTTTTATTTGAATCTTTTTTACTATTTTTATTCTTGGATTTTTTGGATTTAGATTTTTTAAATATTTTTGAGAAGAATCCTTGTTTTTTAGTTTCCTTTTCTACTTTTTCAGGGACATCTTTTGTTGCAGTTTCTTCTTTTTGTTTTAAATCTTCTTCAGTTAATTGTTTGAAATTTTTATTTGATCCTATGTTTTGTTTTGGACTTTTATCAAATGTTTCATCAAAGATATCTATTGAATTATTTTTATTTCCCTGTTTTTTACTAGGATTATATTTTCTTTGTGATGGTGGAACTGCTTTTCTTTTAATTCTATCTTTTGAAGATTCTTTTTTAGATTTTTTATTTCTTTTAATAATTGAAAATATACTATCTATGAAAAATCCTAATATTGCAACAATAACTCCTAATACTGCTGATAATATTACAACACCTGTTTCATCTGGTATGTATTGATTTACAAGATTTACTTGATCTTCAGTAGGACCTGTTACATTATGTATTACAGCCCCATTTTCTGATATAGTATTCATGATTTTTGTAATATTGTTTGCAACTACTGTGGCATTTGCATCCATTGATGTGTATCTTAAATGGACTGATGTTTCTGAACCAAAAACAGAATAAATACTATTTAATACAGATTGTGGATCTCCATTTTCACTAATTTCTATGAAATAAGTATTATTTCCACTATCTTCAACTCCATTAATAGCATCACTACTACTATTTAATTTTGTAAAGAAGGAATTCTTATCAGTATCCGTATCAAACGGCTCATCAATTTTAATAGTAATACCAGTGTATGCTACATTTTGTACTCCACTAATTGATGATATATTTTCAATTATTTGCGTTAAATTTCCATTCGTTGATAAACCCATATCAATCTGATCTGTACCTTCAACATTTTCTTCTATAATGGTACGACTAAAATCTGGTATGTCATCAACTATTGGTGAGAGTAGAAATGCTCCACCAACAACTCCTACTATTAATCCTAGTAGAATTACTGATACTAGATTTTTTTTACCAATATATGGTGTAAGAAGAGCTGTTGAAAATACAAAGATCATGGCTATAATGAATAATATCAACATTATAACTATAGTCAATGTATCCATATATTAATTCACTCTCTTTTATCTAAATTATTCTTTTATTTTTCTATTTATTTTTAAAAAAATCTACTGATTGTTATTTATATCATAGATATTATTAGTATTTTATTATCATAGTTATAAAAAAAGACTATTTTTTCTTATTTTAATTTTCTTTTGAATTTAAAAAAATAATAAAATAATTTAATATTGAAAAGTATCTATATTATTATATATAGTAAAATTATTGAGAAAAAATAATTTATTTACAATTTAATTTAACAAATAAAATATTATATAAAATATAAGAGGTTATAAAATGATAGATTTATTAAAAAAATTATCAGAAGCATGTGGAATCTCAGGATTTGAAGGAGAAGTTCGTGAAGTAATAAAAGAAGAACTTGATGGAAATGTGGATGAAATTGAAACAGATATAATGGGAAACCTTATTGCAACACATAAAGGAAAAGAAGGAAAACCTAGCGTAATGCTTGCAGCACATATGGATGAAATTGGTCTTATGGTAAGTTATATTGACGATGATGGATTCCTCAGATTTGTTAAAATAGGTGGAATTAATGACCAAATGTTACTTAACCAAAAAGTATATGTTCAAACAGAAAATGGTGAAGTACCTGGTATTATAGGTTCTAAACCACCTCACATTACAAGTGCTGAAGAAGCTAAAAAAATAATTCCATACAAAAATATGTTCATAGATATAGGAGCTAATAGTAGAGAACAAGCAGAAGAATTAGTATCTGTTGGTGATCCTATAGTATTCCACACTGACTTTGAAGTATGCTTAAATGATCTTGTAATGGGTAAAGCATTAGATAATCGTGTAGGTTGTGCAGTAATGACTGAAGTTATGAAACAAGTTGATTGTGATGCAACAGTTTATGGTGTTGGAACAGTACAAGAAGAAGTAGGACTTAAAGGAGCAAAAACATCAGCATTTAAATTAAATCCTGACATGGCTATTGCATTAGATGTAACAATTGCAGGAGATCATCCTGGAGTAAAACCTGAAGATGCACCAGTAAAAGCAGGAAAAGGTCCAGTAATATCATTTGCAGATGCAAGTGGAAGAGGATTATTAACTCATCCTATGATGAAAAAATTACTTGTTGAAGCAGCACAAGCAGCTGATATAGACTACCAAATAGAAGTAGGTGATGGTGGAACTACAGATGCAACAGCTATTCACCTTACACGTGAAGGTATTGCAACTGCAACACTCTCAAGTGGATCAAGATATATTCATACTCCAATAAGTGTAGTAAATGTAAAAGATGTTGAAGATACAGTAAAACTTATAGTAGAATTCTTAAACAGATTATAAATCTAATATTCTACTTTCTTATTTTTTTTTTAAAATTTAAAAAATCTTTTTTTATATAGCTTAATTTTTCTATTTTTAAAGAATTTATCATAATTTTCAAGTATTTACTAAAAATAAGATTATTATTACATCTACTCGTATTTTTAAGAGATATTTTCTTATAATATATTTAATTTTATATAATTTTATTAAACATAACTTAAATAATATAAATTATATTATCTAAAAAATATGATATTTTTAAATTTTTTATTTAATAATTATTATTTGGAGGTATTCTAATAATTAAAAATATAAATAAAAGGGAGAATCGTATATGGTTAGTATAATTAACTATATTACACGTCAGTCTCATAAACCTTTGATATTAATTCCAGTGATTCTAATGATTATATCTCTTTTATATATAGGTATTTTTGGACTAAATGAAGGAGTAGATCTTAAGGGAGGAACATTAGTTACACTTGAACTTAATGAACCTACAACGGAATCAGCATTAACAGATAATATTCAAAATACTCTTGGAGTTAGTGAAGTTAAAACGTCACTTTCAGGAAATACAGCTTCAATCGAAATTCCTGATGATATCAATCAAGCAACGTTTGAGGAGAAATTCTCAAATCAATATAATATAATGAGTTTTAAAAGTGTAGGAGCTCTACTTAGTGATGCAGCAATAACTCAAATAATATATGCACTTTTATTTGCATTTGTATTTATGGCAATAACTGTATTTCTTGTATTTAGAGATCTTGTTCCATCAGTTGCAATTATTCTATCAGCATTATGTAACTTATCTATTGCAGTAGGTGGAATGTCATTATTTGGTGTACCACTTTCTGTTGCTAGTGTAGGTGCACTTCTTATGCTCATAGGTTATGGTGTGGATACGGATATTCTTTTAACAACACGTTTATTAAAACGTAAAGAAGGAAGTATCGATGACCGTGCTGAAGATGCATGTAAAACTGGTATTACTTTAACAGTTTCAGCATTATCTGCGATGGTTGTTTTATTTATAGTTGTAAAATTATTTATCCCAACAGCACAAGTACTTGAAGCAATTTCAGCAGTACTTATAATGGGATTATTATCAGATTTACTATCAACTTGGCTTATGAACTTAGGAATACTAAAATGGCATGCTGAAAGAGGTGGTAAACATTAAACAAGCTACTAAACAATTCATAAAAAGACCAAGGACAATAATTCTTGCATTACTTCTTATTATCAGTGTTGCATCAATAGGAATCTTTGGATTACAAGAAGGTCTTGATCTTGCTGGTGGTTCAATGATTCAACTACATCTTGAAGAACCTGTTGATCAAGATACAATGTCAACAGTAACAGCAGTACTTGATAAAAGGTTAAATGCTTTTGGTATTAGTGATGTTAAAGTAAGACAAAGTGGAGATCAGGATGTTATTGTTGAAATAGCCGGGGTGAAGCCTGAAGAGGTTCAAAATATTATAAGTACACCTGGTAAATTTGAAGCAAAAATAAATGGAGAAACAGCACTTACTGGTTCTGATATAAATACAGTATCATCTGCAGAAGTAACAGGTACTAGATGGTCTGTTCCATTTAGTGTATCTACAGAAGCTGCTAATAAATTTGCAAAAGTAGCACAAGGTCAAGCAGGTTCTACAGTAGATATGTATCTTGATGATAAATTAATTTCATCACCACAATTAGATGCAGGATTAGCAAATGGTGTAGGATCTACTGATATTGAAGTATCTGGTGGAGAACAAAGTAAAGAAGAAGCTCAAACAAAAGCTACTGAAATACACACAGTTCTTGAATCAGGAGCTTTACCAGTTAAACTTGAAATAACAGGAGTTAACAGTGTATCAGCAGAATTAGGTTCTCAATTTGAAACAGGAACAATTATTGCTGGATTTTTAGCATTACTTGCAATTGTAGCAGTAGTAGCATTTAAATATAAATCTCCATCATTAGTTATTCCAATAATTGTAACAAGTATATCTGAAGTAATTATTATATTAGGTTTTGCATCAATTACACATTGGAATTTGGATTTAGCTGCTATAGCTGGTATTATTGCTTCAATTGGTACAGGGGTAGACGACCAAATTGTAATGACTGATGAAGTTCTTGCAAGACGAGATAAAAGTGATCTTAAAAATATTGTTAAATCAAGAATTAAACATGCATTTTTCATAGTATATGCATCAGCTGCAACACTTATAGCAGCAATGTTACCTTTAGCTTATATAGGATTTTCAAGAGGTGCAACAGGAATTGGTATGCTTACTGGTTTTGCAGTAACAACTGTTGTTGGTGTATTAGTAGGTATTTTTATAACAAGACCTGTTTTTGCAGACTACATGGAAACATTCCTTATAAAATCACCATCTGAAGGAATAAGAGCTTCAAGTGGTAAATCAAAGGATAAAAAAGAGAAAAGTAACAAGAAAAAAGGTAGAAAAACTATAGCAAGAGAAGAATCTGAAAAGAAAAATAAAAGATTCTAATATTCTCTTCTATTTTATTATTTTTTTTAATTCAAAACTATTTTTTCAATTATTTATTTAAAACTAATTTTTCAAAGATTATAAAATCTTAAATAATATTCTACTACTATAATTAATAAATTATATAAAAATAAAAGAATAAGAATAAAAAAAGAATTGTAGTGTTTTCTTATTCATAAGTTTAGTTTTCTTTTTCTAAAAGTGGTAAAGCATCTTTATAACACTCTAAAAGTTCTTTATTTGATGCTATTTTGTCATGATCAAAGTTTTCATAACTTTCATGTTTAAATTCTTTTGATAATCTAAGTTGACTTTTTACAAATCCTTCTTCTTTAATTAATTGTGATAATTGTCTACTGTATGTTTTTTCAGGAGTAATAATTCTCTCTTCAATAAAATTAATACTTTCTTCTATACCAAGTTTTAGAGTATTATTCATATTTTTCATTTCTTCTATAATTTCTAAAGCCCATTCTTTTAATTTTATTTCAGATCCATCTTTTAATAATTTCATATTTTCATCAAATGCTTCTTCAGCTACTTTTTCTTCGTTTATAAATCCTTCTTCTTGCCACTTGGAATAGTCAGATTCTTCAACTAAAAGTAAATATATAATAAAAGTATGAAGGAACTTCATCTCTTCGATAGATATTCCACATTTATCAAATGGATTAATATCTACAGTTCGAAGTTCAATATATTTAATTCCATCTTCTTCGATAGATTTTAAAAAGTTATCTCTGTCTTTAGGTTTTAATCTAATTTGAGTATAAAGTTCTTTTGCTTCAGATAATTCTCCATCTTCAATAAAACCAAGTACATCAGTTATGAAATTTTTTGTTGAATCATATCTTGGATATAATTGTTTTATATTTTTATATCCACATGATGAATTTCTATATGATGTTGCTTTTTATTATAGTAACCATTATCTTGATCATTTTCTGTAGTTAAATTTAAACATTCTTTAATAAATGTCTCATCTGCACCATTTGATGCTCCTGTAATGTATATCACAAGCCATTTATATCTTAAATAATTTCTTACAATTTTAAGATATACTTGATCTTTAAATTCTTTATATGAAATTTTTTTAGAATAATTTTCAAATAGTTTTTTTATAGAATTTTCATCTAATGAAAAATTATAATGAATTCCTGAAATTAACTGTTTTTTTGTCCCATATTTTTTTGCAAGTCCTTTCCGATATTTTTCAGCTTCTTTACCAAATTCTTTATTTTTATATTTTGCAATAGGTATTTTATCTGCTGGTGGTAGAATACATGGTATTGATTGATTCCACATGTATTGTTCTTTAGGTATATTAGTATTTACAATATCTATTATAAATGATAGATTGATAAGATTCTTCTATTGTATTAAACGTAGGAGTAACAATTTCAATTTGACTTTCTGAAAAATCAGTAGTTATGTATGGATTTGTTAGTTTATCTCCAAATATATTTGGATGTGGTGTTAATGCTAATTTTGCATCTTTATTAACTCTTAGTCCTTCTTTTTCTAAACCAAAGAGCCCACTCATTATTTCATTGGGTGTAAGTATTTCTTTTATACTATCTATAGTGAGGAATTCTTTCATAATTTAATATTTATATTCTTCTTGTTATTAATATTTTTTAATTAAAATAATATTTGGACTAATTTTAATTTACTAAAATAAATTTAAAGTTTAATTAAATTATTTTATTTTGAAAAAACATATTTAAATGAAAATTTTTATAATCACATGAAAAAAAGATGTTGAAAATTAAAAGTGGGGGTTATTTTTAAGTTATATTACTTGAACATTATTTAAAAGTTAGTTTCAGTTTCTTTTAAAGGTTTCCATTCTTTATCTTTTTGTGATAATATAATCTCATCAATATCATCAATAGGCCATTTTATACCTATTTCAGGATCATCCCATTTGATTCCACCTTCATCATCAGGATTATAGAAATCAGTACATTTATATGTGAATTCTGCAATATCACTTAAAACTACGAATCCATGAGCAAATCCTTCAGGGATATAGAATTGTTTTTTATTATCTTCTGATAATACTACACCTTCCCATTTACCATAAGTTGGTGAATCTTTACGAAGATCTACAGCAACATCAAATACTTCTCCTTTAATTACACGTACAAGTTTTCCTTGTGGTTGCGTATATTGGAAATGTAATCCTCTTAGAACTCCTTTTTTTGAACGTGATTGATTATCTTGTACAAATTCAGAATTAATTCCAGCTTTCTTAAATACTTCTTTTTGATATGTTTCCATAAAGTATCCTCTTTCATCACCAAAAACTTCTGTTTCAATGACATATACTCCTTCTATGGAAGTTTCTGTGAATGTGAATTTTGCCATTTATTCAAACCTCTTTTATTTTAATATATAATTATATATTCCTAAATTAATTTATATTAATAGTAGTAACAACTATTAATATAATCATACTTAATAATATTATATAATTCTATTAATGGGAAATAATAGTTATTAATATTATAAAATTTTAATTATAATATTTTAAAATTAAAAAGGGAAGAACATCAATGAAATTTTGCATGATTTTAGAATTCTTTGTACCTCATTATAATGGTGGTGGGGAAAGAAGATATTATGAGTTAACAAAAAGATTAGTTCAGGAAGGTCATCAAGTAGATGTATTAACAATGAAAGTAAAGGGAGCTCCAGAGGATGAAATAATAGGGGGAATTAATGTTCATAGAATTGGACCTGTTATTCAAAATCCTCCTTTCCGTACTAAACTTGATTTTATAAAATATATGAAAGCAACAGTAAAATGGCTAAGAAAAAATAAGTATACAATAATTGATGCTCAAGCATACTCACCACTTCTATGTGGTTCATTAGTTTCTAAATTTAAATCTACACCAATTATTGCAACAGTTCATGATACAAGTTCTGGTAATAAAGATCAATGGATTCAAGATTCAAATATTGCATCAATGGCTGAAAAAATATTACTAAAACTTCCATATAATAAGATATTAACAGTAAGTAATTCAACAAAAAATTCATTAGTAAATGATTTTAATGTAAGTGATGAAAAAATAGAAATAATTTCTAATGGTGTTGATCTTGAATTAATAGATAGTATTAATTGTGATAAAAAGGATAATAATAGAATATTATTTGTTGGACGACTTGTTCCTCATAAACATGCTGATCACTTACTTGAAGTAATAAATTCTCTTAAAGATAAGATAGATGATATACATCTTGTTATAGTGGGTAAAGGTGTTGAAAAAGAGAATCTTGAAGAGTATATTAAAAATAATAACTTAGAAAACTATGTTGAATTTATGCAGGATTTAACAAATGAAGAACTCATATATCAGATGAAACTTGCAAATATTCTAGTTCTTCCATCTACACGTGAAGGTTTTGGAATGGTTTTATCAGAAGCAAATGCATGTTATACACCAACAATAGCATATAAATCAGGGGGGGTTGTTGATGTAGTTGTTGATGGAAAAACAGGATATCTTGTAGAACCTGAAAATAAAGAAGAACTTCTTGAAAAAGTAGAGTATGTTCTTGAAAATAAGGATATTGAAGAAAAACTTTCAATTCAGGGACGTAAACATGTAGAAGAGAATTTTAACTGGAATAATATTGTTTATGATTATATAAATTTTGCTTCAAAGCTTGTTAATTGTAAAAAAATACATAAAAGTAGGAATTGATATTATGGTAAAAGTTATAGGTATTGTTGGAAGTCCAAGAGCGGGTATGAATACAGAATTTCTTGTAAAGACTGCTCTTGATAAAGTTAATGAATATGGCTTTGAAACTGAACTTATCACATTACATGATAAAAATATTAATTTTTGTGTTGGTTGTGGTAAATGTCAAGAACTTGGTAAATGTATTATTGATGATGATATGCAGGATATTACATTGAAAGTTCAAGAAGCTGATGGTGTTATTATGTCAAGTCCTGTTTATTTTGGTGATATGACTGGTCTTGCTAAGACTTTTATTGATCGTTTAAGACCACTTCGTAAACTTGATTCATTTAAACATACTGTTTGTGGTGCTATAAGTACTGCAGGTTTCCGTAATGGTGGTCAAGAAACTACAATCCATTCTATTCATGATTTTTTCTATATTCAAGGAGGAATTGTTGTTGGTGATAGTAAACCTACTGCACATTATGGTGGAACAGGTTGGGATAATACTTCATCTGATGAGGTTGGTATTATAACATCAATTAATCTTGCAACACGTATGGTTGATGTTATTAAGAAGATTAATGGTATTGATTAATCTAATTTTTTATTCTTTTTTATTGTATGTAAATATACTTTTTATTTTTAATTGCTTATTTTATTTAGATTCATATTCTTGTTTTTTAGTTTTATTATTTTTAATTTTTTCTCAACTATTTTTTAAAAATATAAAAATAACTTTGGATATATTTAATATCATAGTTTTAATTTTATATTTTAGATAATTAAACTAATTAATACAGATACAGGATAAAAAGATATGAACAAAGAAAACATTCCAGAAATAACTTCAAACATATATATTATATTATCATGTTACAATGAAGAAGAAACATTAGAAGAAGTTGTTATAGGATTAGTTGAACGAGGCTTTAAAGTTTTAATTATCGATGATGGATCTGTTGATAATAGTCCAATTATAGCTAGAAAATTAGTTAATAAATATCCTTCAATGGTTGATTACTATAGACATGTTATAAATATTGGTCTTGGAGGAGCTATTAAGACAGGAATCAAAGCAGCATTATCTAAAGATGCTGATATTATAATTACTTTTGATGCTGATGGTCAACATAATCCTGATGATTTATATAATATGTATCCATTATTACAAGAAAAAGAAGCTGATGTGGTTATAGCATCAAGAGATTTTAAAGACATGCCAAAAGGTAGAAAATTTGGTAATACAGTGATGAATTATATAACATATCTCTTCCAAGGTAAAATGGTTAAAGATTCGCAATCAGGACTTAGAGCATTTACAAATAAAGCAGCAAGAAAATTAAATCTTAAATCACCACAATATGGTGTGTCATCTGAAATTATAGGTGAAATAAAAAGAAATGATCTTAGACTTAAAGAAGTTCCTATGACAACAATATATGATCAAAGAACTATTGAAAAAGGTACTAATTTATTTGTTGGTATAAAAATTGTTTTAGAATTTCTTAATGAATCATTTAAATAAAAAATAGGTGATTGTATTGTTTAACTATCAATTAATTATTATAATTTTATGTATAATTTCATTGTTATTTTCAATAAAGAGGTATAATGATCAAAAAATAACTCTTGGAATATGTATTACATGGGATTTATTAGCTATTTTAGTAATAATTGCAACAGTATTTCCACAAATAAGTATGGGTCTTGCAAATATTGTAGGTTTAGGAAGAGGACTTGATGCATTATATATTATAGCATTATTTATTATATTATATATTCTATTTAAATTATATAATATGATCGAAGATCAAAAAAGACGTATTAATGAACTAATAAGTCAACTTGCAATTCATAATCATAAAGAAAATGATGATGAATAATCACCTTCTTCAAACTTTTTTTTTATTAATAATAAAAACTTTTTCACATCTTATTTT
>CAZHBQ010000035.1:0-14718 GCA_964530785.1 uncultured Methanobacteriaceae archaeon
GCATCTATGTCCATTAGGGTGATGGGCCTACAGTTTTCTTTTTTAGTAGTGTACCATATGTGTTTATGAAAAATTTAATTATTATAATCCATATTATTATTGAAATTACTACTAGTGTGATGTTTAGTATATTCATTTTATATCATCTTTTTTATGTTGAATATTTTACATTTTTATAATTATGGTTATATTTTATCATGTTTCTTTAATTTTTAACAAAAAATAGTAGTTTTCAGTACCACTTTAAGGTTACTTATCAATACCCCTTATATTATTTTTCAACTCCCCCCTTATTACTTTTCAACACCCCTTAATACTTCTCAACTGCTCTTAGATTTACTTTATATTAGTTCTAAAACATAAAAAAATATGAAAAACATAAAAAAAATTCTAAAAAACAACATTTCAAAATGAAGTTATATTTAAAGAAATAAGGTGATTGAAATGCTAAAACTAATAAGAAAAAACAAACCAAAAACAACATTATATCCCAAAAGAAGTTTAATAAACAATGATATTAATTTAAAAGAATATGATGCAAGTATAGGGATATTGATTATATCAATACAAGTATTATTTGTAATATCAATTAAATTAATAACAATTTAGAAAAAAATAGGTGATAAAATGATGTTAATTCCAGATAGAATTACCAGATATAAAATAAAACAGAATATCAAAAACAACAAAAAAGTAGTGAATGTGACATTTTATAAAACTGGAAATAAAAAATTAGATTCTATAAAAGTAGAAGATTTATAATTAAAAAAAAAATATTAAAAAATGTATTGTCTTAAAAGACTTTATCTTATTCTAATTCTTTTTTTGAAGGTAGATTTTTTCTAATTTCCTTACCATCAAATCTTAAATTAATATAACGTGAATTTCCTTTTTGACCTGTACCAGTATATGTTGTATCAATTAATCTTAAAAATTCTAACTTATTAATTAAACGATTATATGTTGAATAGCTTATCTTTTTTTCACGATTATATTCCTTAAATAATTCTCCAGAAGTTATATTTTTCTTTGTTGATCTGCTGATAAATTGAAGAAGATGTTGCTCTTTAACAGATAATGTATCAAGAACATACTTCAAACTAACACTTTTTGCAGAATTAAATGCTTTTTGAACATCATCATCCCTTATCTTTTTAGATGCTCTTACTTCTGCATTATTTCCACTAATACGAAGCAAATCAATACCTAATCTTAAATCCCCACATTCATATGTATAATCAATAATTTCTTCAACTAATGAATTTGCAATTACTGTTGGATAAAATCCTAGTTTTACTCTTTCTTTAAGAATACGTGATGTTTCTTCATGTGTATATGGATTAAAATGAATTTCATTAGCATTAAATATGGATCCTACATTTTTATCTAGAACATATCTAAATTCTACATCAGATAATACAGCAAATATTCCAGTTCTCACTCCTTCAAAAGATTCATGTGCTCTTAGTATATCATAAAATATTTCACTTATAATATTTCCCTGAAATAAATAATTAATATCATCAAGAGCTACAATTAATGATTTACCTGAATCATATAATTCATTCATAATATTATTATATATTCTTGCAAATGGAACTCCTGTTTCTGGAGGTGTATGTCCAAAAATTTTCTTATATATCTGAGAGAATATGTCAAACTTTGTTGAGTGTAATTGACAATTTACATATACACATATTAAATCATCCTCACAATCATATTCTGCCATTTCAAATAATTTTTTTATTGCTGTTGTTTTTCCTGTTGCTGGTGGACCTAGTATAATATTATTTATTGGTTTACCACCTTGAAGAGCAGGTCTTAAAGATAGAGCCATTTCTTCCATTTGTGGTTGTCTTAGTTTGAAGTTTTCAGGTATATAATCTGAGTTAAATACTGTTATATTTTGAAATATTGTTTCATCATGTAATAGTATGTCATGTAAATCCATTATTTTAATCCTCCAATTATTTGTTATATTTAAAACATTATATTATACTTCCAAATGCAAATGAAATAAATGCTATAAACATTGCTATTTTCATATATTTAGATATTTTATGTAAGTTTTCTGTTGAATAATCTTTTAGTATACTTACTGCAGAGTAGATAAATATTATATCTGCAACTAGAACTATTATAAGATAACCTATTGAAAATATTCCATATAAATATAATAATGGACTTAAAACACATGTTATTATATTTAAGATTGCTGCTAAATATACTGATTTTTTAGCTCCATATACTATTGGAAATGTTTTTGCATTTTCCTTTTTATCACCTATAATATCTTCTGTATCTTTTACTATTTCTCTTGATAATGTCATTAAAAATGCAAAGATTCCAAGAATTATCCCTGTATATACATCAGATACTATTACTCCTCCAAAGACAAATGTTAATGCTGTAAGTAAAGATACTGTTAAATTACCTAGAAGTACTCTTTTTTTAAAATCATATGCATATAATATCATTAAAATTGTACATATTACTACTATTAATCCTACTTCTATTGATATGATAAAACCAAGAATTATTGATATTAAAAATAAGATTAAACTATAATATAATGCATTTTCTTGTTTTATCTTACCTGATGGAATTGGTCTATTTGGTTTGTTTATTTTATCAATTTCATAATCATAATAATCATTAATTACATTACCTGCTCCAGTTGCAAGAAATACTGCAATCATTCCTATTACTATTGGTATTTTATAATATGAATTTATAAAAGCCATTAATACTACTGCAATAAGTGCCATGAAAGCATTAACTGGCCTGAGTATTTCAATATAGGGCTTCAATATTTCACCTTTTAATTAATTTTAATTATCATATAATAATTATATAACTTCATCATTGTAATAATTTTTATATTTTTTATAAAGAAGTATCAAATTATAGAATTTTCTATTATAATATATGAAAAAAATATTCTTAATATATACATCTATTCTAAAATTCTAATATTAATAAATAGATGTGTAGTTAATGTAACTTGAATTTATTTTTTATGTGGAATTATAATTATTTAATAAAATGCTATTAAATAAACATAAAGTATATATTATACTAAAGAGATAGTAATTAATAACTAATTTTTAACATACTTAAAACTGTGAGCGAATGAGTATCACTCATTAAGGAGTTTTAAATTAGAATATTTTTTATTATATAAATTAAATAGGTCATTTAATCAGCCAAACAAGATTAATTAGGAAATTATATTTTAATTAACTTGAAATGGATGGTTAAAAGCCAGATGATAATGGAGGACATTAAATGGCAAATTCAGTATATGTAAAATTTGAAGTACCAAAAGAAATAGCTGATAAAGTTTACGAAGCTTTAGAAATAGCAAGAGATACAGGTAAAATTGGAAAAGGAACAAACGAAGTAACAAAAAACATTGAAAGAAACAATGTTGCTTTAGCTGTTATCGCAGAAGATATCGAACCAGCAGAAATTGTTGCACACTTACCTATCTTAGCAGAAGAAAAAGAAATTCCTTACGTATATCTTCCAACCAAAGAAGAATTAGGAGAAGCTGCTGGACTTAACGTAGGTACCGCATCTGCATGTATTATTGACGCAGGTGAAGGTCAAGAACTCGTTAACGAAATAGTTGAAAAAGTCGCAGAACTCAAAAACTAATCAGATTGGTTTAGATAATACAAATAGAATATCTTAATCGACTATTTAAATATTTAAATTTTACATAAACAAAGAAAATTCATATGATTTAAAAATATTCAATATGGGATATTGTTTCATTAGAATTCTTTTTTATTCATTTTTTAGATATTATAAAAATTCGCTTATTATATATTTTATTTACCAATCAAAATAATATAAGGTGATTATATGGAAGACGGTACTCCAGCTGAAGTTATTGAAGTTTTAAAAAGAACAGGAATGACTGGAGAAGTAATGCAAGTAAAATGCAGAATACTTGATGGAAGAGATAAAGGAAGAATACTCACTAGAAACGTTATGGGTGCTATTAAAGAAGGCGACATTTTAATGTTACTAGATACAATAAGAGAAGCAAAAGAAATCAGAACTCCATAGATAAGGGGTTATGATTATTTTTTTTATTGTTAGATGAATTCTTTAAAATATTTAAAAGGAGTTTAAATATGAGAACATGTTCATTCTGTGGAAAAGAAATTCCAGAAGGTACAGGAAAAATGTATGTCCGTAGAGATGGATCAATTTCTTTCTTCTGCAGCAGCAAATGTGAAAAAAACAATAAACTTGGAAGAGTTCCAAGAAAAGTTAAGTGGGTTAAACAATGAAACAAAGAACTTTTACCATGTTAAAACCAGATGCAGTTAAAAGAAGACTTACTGGTGAAATCTTAGCTAGATTTGAAAAACGTGGTTTAAAAATAGTAGCAGCTAAAACTCTTATGATTTCAGATGAACTTGCAAAAACACACTATGGAGAACATAGTGATAAACCATTCTTTAATGATTTAATTACATACATCACTAGTGGACCAGTATTTGCTATGGTTTTAGAAGGCGATGACGTAATAAGCATGGTAAGAAAAATGGTTGGTGCAACTAATCCTAAAGAAGCAGATATAGGTACAATCCGTGGAGATTATGCTATCGATACAGGAAGAAATATTGTACATGCTTCAGATTCAGAAGAATCAGCAGAAAGAGAAATTAATTTATTCTTCGACGAATCAGAATTTTGTGACTACACATTACCTGATGAAGATATAATATACGAAGAGCCATAAGAAATTTTTTCTTTTATTAGCTCTTTTTTGCTATTATTAAAAATGTAGATATTAAAAAGTATTGAATTTAATTGAAATTAATCAATAACTTCAAAAACCAAATAATAATTTATTTTAATTTACGCGTAAAAAAAATAATAAAAATAATTTTTTATTGATTAAAAGTTGATTTCAATATGATAATAAGTGTGTTCTACAAGAGATAGTATGATTTTTCAGGGACATTCAATATTTGATGTCAGTATTCAGTTCAATAGCACTAGAACAAAACTTGATTAAACCTACAGTTAAATAGTAAGTTATAAATCCTTAAGTTAAGATTTAAGGTTTAAAATATGTTTTTAGGAGATAACAAATGAAAACTAGATCACCTATAGTATCTGTTTTAGGTCATGTAGATCATGGAAAAACTACTCTTTTAGATCATATAAGAGGTAGTACTATTGCATCAAAAGAAGCAGGGGGAATTACTCAGCATATTGGTGCAACTGAGATTCCAATGGATGTTATTTCAGCAATTTGTGGTGAATTCCTGGAAAGGATGAGTATTAATGAAAAATTACCAGGTTTGTTTTTTATAGATACGCCTGGACACGAAGCTTTTACTACACTACGTAAACGTGGTGGATCATTAGCAGATTTAGCTATTCTTATATTAGATGTTACTGAAGGTTTTAAACCTCAAACATATGAAGCTTTGAACATATTAAAATCATCAAAAACACCTTTTGTAGTTGCTGCTAACAAAATTGATAAGATTCCTGGATGGAAATCTGAAAATAATATTTCATTTACTGAATCTATGAAAAATCAGGATAGTAATATCTTATTTAATTTAGATCAAAAACTTTATGAAATTGTTGGTACATTACATGAGGAAGGTTTTGAATCAGAACGTTTTGATAGAGTTAGTAACTTTGCAAGTCAAATTACTATTGTTCCAATAAGTGCTCATACTGGTGAAGGTTTAACAGAACTTTTAACCATGCTTTTAGGATTAGCTTATCAGTACCTTAGTGAACAATTACAAATTGAAGAAGATGCACCAGCATCAGGTACTGTTTTAGAAGTTAAAGAAGAAAAAGGATTAGGATTAACTATTGATACTATTCTTTACGATGGTCTTTTAAATAAAGATGATCGTATTATGATGTTAACTAAAGATAATAAAGTTATATCTACAAAGATTAGATCTTTACTAAAACCAAAACCTTTAGAAGAAATCAGAGAATCAAAAACAATGTTTGAAAAGGCTGACCAAATTGTTGCAGCAGCTGGTGTAAAAATCGTTGCACCACATGTTGATGATGTTGTATCAGGTTCTCCACTAAAAGTTGCTAATGATGATGATGGAAAAGTAGAAGATGAATTGCTATCTGAAGTTGACAATATACGTATCCAAACAAATGATATTGGTATTATTGTTAAGGCAGATACACTTGGTTCTTTAGAAGCTCTTGTTAACATTTTAGATTCTAAGGATATACCTATTAAATCTGCAGAGATTGGTGATATATCTCGTAGAGATATTATTAATGCATCAATTATGTATGAAGAAGATGAAAAATATGGTGTTATCATAGCATTTAATGTTAATATCTTACCTTCTGCAGAAGAAGAACTTAATAGTCAAAATATTAAAGTTTTCCAAGATAGAGTTATCTATCAGTTAACTGAAGACTATCTAAGTTGGGTAGATACAGCTAAAGAACGTCAAAAAGAAGAAAAATTAGCTTCAATTATTCGACCTTCAAAAATAAGAATCATGCCTAAACTTGTATTCAGACATAGTAAACCTGCTATTGCAGGTGTTGAAATTATGTCAGGTATTATTTCAAGAGGTGTTACTCTTATTAATGATAAAGGTAATGTAGTTGGTACAGTCGAAAGTATGGAAGATAATGGAGATAATCTTTCAAAAGCTTCAAGAGGTTCTCAAGTTGCTATGGCTATTGCTGATGCAGTATTTGAGAAAGACTTTGAAGAAGGCGATGTACTATATGTTGATATGTCAGAGAGAAACTTCTTTGCTATAGAAGAAGAACTTGAGAGCAAACTTCTTGATGATGAACGTCATACAATGGAAGAACTCAGAGAAATCAAACAACAATCAGAAGATCCCAATTGGGGTGTTATTAATACTGATTGGAGTGAACTTGACACATTAGACGAAGACGAATATGAAGACTTTTTCGAGTAAAAAAATATAATTATAGATAAGTAACTATAATTTAAAAATAAATAAATTTACTTAAAAATTTAATGGAGACATATAATGGTATACAAAGTAGTAGTATCAGATGAAGATGTAACTTACCAATTAGAATTAGATGATAAAGATGCAAAGATCGTAAACGGTCTTAAAATCGGAGAAGAATTCAATGGTGGAGTTCTCGGATTAAAAGGTTACAAATTAGAAATTACTGGTGGTAGTGATAAAAACGGTTTCCCAATGAAAGCAGACGTTGATGGAACAAGAAGATTCAAAAGTCTCGTAAGTGGTGGAACAGGATTTAAACCTACTAAAAAAGGATTAAGAAGAAGAAAAACAGTACGTGGAAACACAATTGCTGATGATATATCCCAAATAAATGTTAAAGTTTCAGAAAGAGGAGAACAAACACTTGCTGAAATTTTTGCAGAACCTGAAGAAGAACAAGAAGAATAGATAAGAAGTTATTAATATTTTATTAATAATTTAACTATCTATATGGAGGTGTAACTTATGAAAGTACAATCCGAAATTAACATTGGATTAGTAGGTCACGTTGATCATGGTAAAACAACATTAACCAAAGCTTTATCTGGAATATGGACAGATACTCACAGTGAAGAAGCTAAAAGAGGTATTTCAATAAGGTTAGGTTATGCTGATATAACATTCAGAACTTGTAATGAATGTGAAGCACCTCAATGTTACACTACTCAAGAAACTTGTGAACACTGTGGTTCTAAAACAGAAGTACTTAGAAAAGTATCATTTGTAGATTCACCAGGACACGAAACTTTGATGGCAACAATGCTTTCAGGTGCAGCAATAATGGATGGTGCAATACTTGTTATTGGTGCAAATGAACCATGTCCACAGCCACAAACTAAAGAACATTTAATGGCTTTAGATGTTATTGGTGTTAAAAATGTTATTGTAGTTCAAAATAAAATTGATACAGTAACTAAAGAAAAAGCAATTGAAAACTATTATGAAATCAAAGAATTTGTAAAAGGAACTTGTGCTGAAGGTGTACCTATTATACCTATATCTGCTCAACAAGGTGCAAATATAGATATATTAATTGAAACTATACAAAAGTATATTAAAACACCTAGAAGAGCTATACGTAAGAATCCTAAATTATATGTTGCAAGATCTTTTGATATTAATAAACCTGGTACTACTCCAAAGAAAATCCAAGGTGGAATTATTGGAGGTTCTCTAATTCAAGGAAAACTTAAAGTTGGAGATGAAATTGAGATTAAACCTGGTATTCAAATTAAACACAAAGGTAAATCTGAATGGAAAAGTTTAACTTCAACCATTACAGGACTTGAAGCAGCAGATAATTTTGTTGATGAAGTTAGACCTGGAGGTCTTATAGGAGTTGCATTATTATTAGATCCATCACTTACTAAAGCAGATTCATTATCTGGATCTATTGCAGGTAAGCCTGGAACTTTACCACCTACAATTCAAGAGTTTACAATGGAAACTCACTTACTTGACCGTGTAGTTGGTACTAAAGATGAAACTGATGTTGAATCTATTCATTCTTCTGAAAATTTAATGATCAATATTGGTACAACAACAACTGTTGGTCTTGTTCTTAGTGCAAGACAAAATCTAGTTGATGTTCAATTAAGATTACCTGTTTGTGCAGAAGATGGACAACGTGTAGCTTTAAGTCGTCGTGTAGGAGCTAGATGGAGACTTATCGGTTATGGTATCATCAAAGCATAGAGCGGTTGTTGATACAAATTTTTTAATGATGATGTTTCAATTAAATATTGATGTTGTTGAAGAACTTAAAAGTCTTTTACCTTCATATTATGATTTAATTGTACCATCAGTTGTAATTAATGAACTAACCGTTCTTAAAGGAAAATCTAAAGGTAAAGATAAATTAGCTGCATCAGTTGCTCTTCAAATTACAAAAAAAGAACCTTTTGTTATTGATGAGATTGATAAAACTGATCATGTTGATAATTTATTGTTAAATTATTGTAAAGATGAAGATGTTTTATGTACTAATGATAAGAATCTTCATAATCGTGCAAGAAAACGTGGAATTACAGTAATTTATTTAAGACAACATAGATTTCTCGAAGTAGATGGTTATTTGAAAAATTAACTTCAATTAGTTAATAAATTTAATAGTAAATAATTTGGAGGAAAAAACATGAATCTTTGGACAGATATAGAAGCAGGTTCTAATATACCTGATGAGATCACAGTAGTTGTAGAAATTCCAAAAGGATCACGTAACAAATATGAATATGATAAAGAAAAAGAAGCTTTAGCACTTGATCGTGTATTATATTCACCGTTCCATTATCCAGCTGAATATGGATTTATGCCTAAAACATTATGGGAAGATGGAGATCCTTTTGATGTACTTGTTATTATGGATCAACCAACATTTCCGGGATGTATCATTGAAGCAAGACCAATTGGTATTATGAGAATGATAGATCAAGGAGATAGTGATGATAAATTATTAGCAGTACCTATTGAAGATCCTAGATTTGATGATATTACAGATATATCTCAATTACCAGAACATTATTTAAAAGAAATTGAACATTTCTTCTCACAATATAAAGCATTGGAAAATAAAACTGTAGAAATTAATGGTTGGGAAGATAACGCAGCTGCAAAAGATGCTGTTAAACATGCTTTAGAACTTTACAAAGAAAAATATGAATAAATATATTATGAGGTATTAAAGTGTACGAAATAGCAACTATTGAAGATACAGTAAGAGTACCACCTGATATGTTTGACCAACCAATCGAAGAAGTTGCAGCTGAAATACTCAACAAAAAATATGTTGGTAAAGTTGATAAAAACTTAGGTATTTTAGTTATTGTTACTGATGTTTTCGAACATGATGAAGGTCGTGTTGTAATTGGTGATGGATCAGCATTTTATCATATAAAATTCAATGCATTATTCTACAAACCAACATTACATGAAGTTGTTGATGGAGAAGTTATTGAAATTCTTGAATTTGGAGCATTTGTAAGAATTGGTCCTATGGATGGACTTGTACACGTTTCACAAATTACTAATGACTACATTACATATGATGTAAAACGTGGAGCATTAGTTGCAAATGAAACTGGCAAATCTCTTGATGAAACTGACTTTGTTCGTGCAAGAATTGTAGCTTTAAGTATGAAAGGAAACTCTACAAAAGATTGTAAAATTGGTTTAACTATGAGACAACCTGGTCTTGGTCGTTTCGAATGGATTGAAGAAGAAAAATTTAAAAATATGAAATAAGTATGAACAAGTTAAGGGAGAATTAAAATGGCTGAAAGAGCATGTCCAAGATGTAAGTATATATCATATGATAGAAATTGTCCTTTATGTGGTACTGAAACATCAAGTGAATGGAATGGATTAATTGTGGTTACAGATCCTGATAATTCCATACTCGCTAAGGAATTAAATATTAATTCACCTGGCAGATTCGCATTGAAAGTCAGAAAAAATTAAGGAGATTAATTGTGCTAATACTACCAAAATTTTTGAGAAAAGATTTGAAAGAACCCTTAGGTGATTTGCACAAATCTATTGATTTAATTGAAAATCCACTTAGAAAACAATTATCCGAAGATAAACTTATAATTAGTATAGGTGATGTTACCTCTAGAAATCTTGTTGATCTTGATTTACAACCACAAATTTGTATTATTGATAACAAAATTGAAAGAGAACCTGTACAAAATAACTTAGATCATACAGATAATATAAAATATGTAGATAATCCTGCAGGTACATTAACTGATGAATTAGATGAAGCTATTAACAGTAGTATTGATAGTGCATCTCGTGAAAACCCTATCATCATAATTGTTGATGGAGAAGAAGATTTAGCAGTTTTACCCTGTATTTTAAAAGCACCAAAAGACACATATATTCTTTATGGACAACCTAAAGAAGGTGTTGTTTTGGTTGATGTTAACCAAGCCTATAATCAGGCTGAAATTTATTATAAACAATTAATTAAGGAATAATGATAATATGGAAATTAAAATTATTGAACGTAAAGAAAACCCATTATTAAATAGGACTGAAATTAAATTTGAATGTGAATATCCTGCAGAAGGAACACCTAAACTTTTAGATGTAAAACATAAACTTGTTGCTTTAGAAGATTCTTCTAACGATCTCCTCGTGGTGGACAACATGAAGCCTAGTTACGGAGTTCCAACAGCAGTTGGATTAGCAAAAATTTATGATTCTATTGAAAAACTCAATGAAATTGAAACTGAATCTGTTATAAATAAAAACGAAGAACCTGAAGAAGAACCTGCTGAAGAAGAAGCAGAAGCAGAATCTGAAGAATAAATATATTCTAATATTACAATTAATTAGGGAGATTTTATAATGTCAAAAAAATATGAATTATATGAAGTTAAAGACGGTAAAATTGTAAGAAAAAATCCTGAATGTGTAAGATGTTCACATGGTATCTTTATGGCAGATCACGGTGACAGATATGCTTGTGGTCGTTGTGGATACACTCAATGGAAAAATGAATAAATATATAATCTTGTAACTTAATAATATTATATAAAGAAACACGAATCTAAAAATACATAATTATCCATCACCACCCTATTTTTAAATATTTTTTTTATACATAAACTAAATTAATAAGATTTAACATATATTCTTTTTAGTTAATGAAATAAATTATAGAATAAAAAGGAAAATTGATTATTTATGGATCTTAGAGCTGGACGTTTTGATGGACAAATGACTGATGATGCCGCTGAGTTTTCATCATCTATTGAATTTGATAAAAGAATTTTTGATGCAGATATTAAATGTAATCGTGCACATACTACTATGCTTATTGAGGAAAATATCATTCCTGAAGAATCTGGTAAAAAAATCTTAAAAGCTTTAGATAAACTTGAAAGTGAAGGTTTAAGTGCTTTAAATCTTGATCCTTCTTTTGAAGATATTCATATGGCTCTTGAGGATTATGTTACTAAAGAAATTGGTGAAGAAGCTGGATTTATGCATACAGCTAAAAGTAGAAATGATCAGGTATGTACTGATATAAGATTAACTCTTAAGAGTGAAATTGAATCTACAATTATTAATATTAAATCATTTATTAGTACTATTGTAGATATGGCAAAAGATAATCTTGATACATTATTTATTGCTTATACTCATCTTCAACATGCACAACCTAATACTTTTGCTCATCATTTGATGGCTTATGCTAATCTTTTAAGAAGAGATTGTGAAAGATTAATGGATACTTATAAACGTGTTGATATGAGTCCTCTTGGTTCTGCTGCTTTAACTACTACTGGTTTTCCTATTAATCGTGATAGAACAGCTGAACTTCTTGGTTTTAGTCAGGTAATGGATAATTCTATTGATGGTGTAAGTAGTAGAGATTTTGCTGCTGAAGCTATTTTTGATTATGCTATGTTATCTACTACTCTTGGTAAGATTTCTGAGGAAATTGTTATTTGGAGTACTTATGAGTTTAGAATGGTTGAATGTTCTAATCAGTATTCTTCTACTTCTTCTATTATGCCTCAGAAGAAAAATCCTGATATTGCTGAATTATCTCGTGGAAAAAGTACTATAGCATATGGTGAGTTAATGACTGTTCTTGCTATGACTAAAGGTATTCCTCATAGTTATAATAGGGATTTACAGGAAGTTACGCCTCATCTTTGGAATGCTATTGATAATACTAATGATATTCTTAGAATTGTTCATGGTATGCTTAGTACTTTAACTATTAATAAAGAAAGAACTGAAGAACTTGCTGGTGCTAATTTTGCAACAGCAACAGAACTTGCTGATGTTATGGTTAGAGAAAAAGAAATTCCTTTCAGAACTGCTCATAAAATTGTTGGAAGAATTGTATCTGATGCAATTAGTGAAAATATAACAACAAAAGATATTGATAATGAGTATGTTGATAAGGTTGCTGTTGAAGTTACAGGTAGTGCTCTTAATTTAGGTGAAGATTTAGTAAGACAAGCACTTGATCCTAAGTTAAATGTTAAATCTAGAAAAGTTAAAGGTGGATGTGCTCCTGAGGCTGTAAGTGAAGCTATAAAAAATATGGAAAAATTTTTAGAAAATTAAAAAAAGAGAAGGTATCTTTTCTAAGTATACCTTTTTTTGTATTTAATACTTTTTTTATGTTTTAGGGATGATTATTTTGAATATAACTGATGAGTATAAATATGCTATTGCTATTATAGTTGGTATTTTACTTTTAATTTACCCACCGCTTGTAGCATATATTATTGGTATTTGTTTAATTGTTTATGGTGTTCTTGAAATTATTAAATAGTTCTTATTAAGTCAAGAGCTTCTCCAGGTTCTAATATCCCTGCACGTGTTTCTCTTAATACTCTTTGTATTGAAAATGGCTTGTATTGTGGATATTTTTTATGAACTTGTACAACTAGTGGACAACCATATCCTTTTATTTTTTTTACATCGTAATTTACTACTATGCTTTTTATTTCTGATTTTTCCATTCTAAATAGTGCTGGAAGATTTATTCTATTTAAGCCATCTTTTTTTGCTATTGATTGTGAACCTGTTGATAATAAGTCTCCATAGATCATTATTGGGTAGTTTTCATCTTTTGTTTTTTGTGCTACTACTTCTTCTATGTGTGATGAACATCTTCCACATGGGTGTATTTTTCCACTTAGTGCATTATTTACTATTTCTGTCATGTCTGTTTTTAGATATTCATGTTTTACATTTATTTTATTTGTTAGATTTTCTATGTTGTATCTGAAGTGTTTTGGTAATATTATTGTTCCTGGATCTACTGTTTTTGGATGTATTTTAAATCCTAATGCTTTTGAAAAGAGTGTTGTGAAACTACTGTCTACTCCTCCTGATAATGCTATTGTTACATCTGTATCTGGATATGGTTCTCGATCTATGTTTTCTTTAATATAGTTTGCAATTATTGTATTGTTATGTGGTGCTTTTTGCTTTTTTTGGAGTAGTTCATATATATTATCAAATACTTTTTCATAACCTTCAGGTATTTGTTGTGTATTTATTAATTTACGTGTATGTTTTAGAGATAATTCTAGTTGATATTCCTTTAATACAACATCAGTATATGATATTACATGTATTGATTTAACTTGTAATTTTTCTCTAAGTTTTCCTACAACCCATCCACCTTTTCCTATAATTATTGATTTTTCAGGTCTGTCTGGAGCTATTATTGTTAACTCATCATTTTCATAGTATAAATCCTTTATTTCAGGTTCTACATATTCATGACCTATTTCTTCTCTTATTTTTATAACTTCTTCTATTATTTCTTCTTTTGTATACATTTATATCACTTTAATCTTTTTGATATATTTTTAATGGATTTTCACTGTTGTTATTATCATATATTATGTGATATCCTTCTATTTTTTCTAGTTTTGATGTTGAATCTATATAATATTCAGCATTTATTAGTCTTAGACTCTCTTCTAGTGTTTTATTATTTTGATTCAATACTCTTGGTATTGTTGTATATACATATTTTTTAAAGTACCAACTAAATGCTACTCCTCTATCTGATGATATATTATAGTTTTCATAGTTTGGATCATATTCTTCTAAGTATTTTACTGCTAGTTTTTCTTCATGTGAATGTAGATTTTCATGTGTTATTGAACTTGTATAACTTATATTTACTGGTATTAGTACGATAAGTAATATTGTTAGA
>CAZHBQ010000036.1:0-14400 GCA_964530785.1 uncultured Methanobacteriaceae archaeon
AAATAAGAAAATATACGTAGATAAACATGAATTTAAAGGACATATCATATTTACTGAAGAAATTGATGAATTTTTTGAATTTAAATATGGTAAATTACCATATATGACAAAAATATTCTTAAATGAAACATTAAATATTGAACAATTCCAAGATACTGATACAGTAATTTATCTAAAAGAGAAATATCTCTCACGTGTAACTGAATATAAACATTTAAGAAAAAAAGAATCTCCTAAAACAACAATACAATTTGAATATCCATCCAAATATCCAGAAAATGAAAAAGAATATTATCCAAAATATCCTATTTGTGAGAGTAAAAACAAATTATTACATGAAAAATATCAGAAAGTAGCAAAAGAATTTACACAAATCTCATTTATTGGACAATTAACAGAATATACTTATAAAAGAATGGATGATATGATAAAAGAAGTTATTACCTTGATAAATAATGAAAAATTAGTATTTTAATTTAAAAAAAATAAGAAAGATTAAAAAACATCTCGATGAATTATTTCCATATGATTAAATCTGACCATTCAGGATGTTTTTCTATAAATTCTATTGTATAATCAAGAGGTAATTTGAATTTATTTGAATTTCTATACTCTTGATGAGTTTTTTTATGTGATGGTGATGTATTCATTAATTCCTTCATCTGATCATAAAATTTATTATCACTATATGGTGAATGAAAACCCCATAATACATAAGGAACAAAGTCTTCAGGATGTTCTAGTTGATATATGTATATTTTATCTTTTATTTCTTCAAAGTATTTCCAGTTAATTTCATACAACAATGGATCTTTTGAAGCATTACTTGTATATAATTCTCTGTGTTTACCCATAATACCACCTTAATTTGTTATTGCTTCTCTAAAGAATTTAGGAATTAAATTTCGATACATTTTATTTCTTAAAATTGTTTGTATATTCTTATCTAGAATATATGTATCACAATGATCATTTTCTGCTCTCATTCCACGTCCATATGCTTGCATTAATGTCATTATAGTTTTATAAGCATACCATTGTGGATCTGTATTTTTTCTTTCATTTATCTGTTTATCTCCAAGATATGGGTATGGAACTTTATAAATTACTTGGAATTGACATTTTTCATATGGTAAATCAACACCTTCACTCATTGAAGGACTTACTAGAATATATGGTTTTTTAGATTTTTCAAATTCAGTTAATGTTTTTTCTCTTGTTTTAGATGTATGTGATAATAATCTTTCATCTCTTATATGATCTGTGATATACTTTTGACATTGATAACTATTTGTATGAATTAATCCTTTTTCACCTTTGTGTTTTTGCATGATTTCTCTGAGTACTGGTATTGTTTTTGGTGCTGTATGCCATAAAGCTCTTTTTGACATAGGGCCGACTAAATTCATATGTATTGGACGATATTCTTTTTTAAATGGACTTTCACTTTTAATATAATATACATCATCAGGATCAAGTCCTAACCATTTACAGAATAAATCTTTATCAAGAATTGTTGCACTCATAAATAATATTTTATCAGCATATTGGAAGAGCATTTTCTCTGCATACATGTCAACTTTTAAAGGTTTGAATGATACAAAATCATCCTCTACTGATACAATCCAATTTTTTGGGTGTTTTTTTATGTTTTCTGTTATTTCTTTAATTTTTCTTTTTGTTTGTTCTATTCTGTCAGCTTTTTGTTTGGTAAGGTATGTTGTATTTATATCATTATATGAATCAAATATTGCTTCAAGGAAAATTATCCATTCTTCAACATCATCATATTGTAACATTTGTTTTGGGATAGTTTGATTTAGATCTTTTTGTAATTGTTTATCATAAATGTTAAGTTCTAATTTATGCATGATTTTATCTTCTATGTTATGGGCTTCATCAAGTATCATTATATTTCTTTTCTGGAAATGTTTAACATAATTTAGTTCAAGATATGCATAATCATAGTTAAGTAGTGTTACTGGTTCTTCTATAGCTTTAGATTTTTGATTCCAGTATGGACATTTATCTTGTGACTTAAATACAAATGGTGATTGATAATATGTATCAGCCTGATTGTTATCTAAGTCTTTTTGTTTATTATTTTCTATTTTTATACCATGTGGACATGTAAATTCATCTGTTGACCTGATTGTTTGACATGTTCCTTGGTCACAATTATTTAATGAGCCACTATCAAGACATGGGAAGTTATTTCTTCCTTTTACTTGTGCATATCCAAATTCATCAGCATATTGTCTTTGAAGTTGTTTTGTCATTGTAAGAATATATGCTGGTTGTAGAATTTGTCCAAGTGTTGCTGCTATTGCTGATTTTCCTGTTCCAGTTCCTGCTTCTAATATAACATATCGTTTATCAGATTCAAAAGCATTTAATATTTCAGAAATAAGTTCCAATTGATTATGTCTTGCTTCTTTAAATGGGAAATTTTCAATAATTTCATCATCTATTTCAGGATTTTGTCTTTGTAATTCTTCTTTTTCTTCAACTGTTGGTCTATCTACTAGTGAATGTTGTTGTTCTTGTTTTTCTGAACATACACATTTATTTCTTAACATTCCACATTTAGGACAAAATATTGTATTCATAGTTTTATATTTCTTTTTCTTCTTTTTTTATTTTTTTTTGAAAATCTATTTTATTTTACTAATTATAAGTTCTCGTTTAGTTTAAGTAATTTAACTAAGCTAATCTTTTAAAAATTATATATACTTTAGAATTTAAATTATAACTATAAATCTATTAAATATTCTAAACTTAATTTTAGTTTAATTTTTTTAATTAAAATAGATTCAAATTATTTATTTTAAATAATAAAGAAAAAATGATTCTTTTTATTAGATAAATAAATTAAGATTTTAAGTGTTTTATGAGGGAAAAAATGAGCATAGGAAAATTATATGGAATTGGAGTAGGACCAGGAGATCCTGAACTATTGACATTAAAAGGTGCAAGATTAATTAAAGAAACAGATATAATCTTTGCTCCACAATCTAAAAATGGAAAACCAAGTGTAGCATTAAATATTGTTCAAGACATTATTGATCAAAGAGATGAAGAATGTGAAATATTCCAACCTTTATTCCCAATGACTGAAGATAAAGAAAAATTACATAAATCATGGGATGAAGCAACAGATATCTTATTTGATAAATTATCCAAAGGATTAAATGCAGTTTTTGTAACTCTTGGAGATCCAACAGTATTTAGTACATTTTCATACATATCATCAAGATTACAACAAAAGGGTGTTGAAGTAGAATTAATTCCTGGAATAACATCATTTACTGCATGTGCTTCAAGAGCAGGAATTCAACTTACAGAACAAGATGATATTATGGTAGTTGTTCCACAAGTAGATGAAAGATTAACTAAAATACTTCCATATGCAGACACTGTTGTTGCTATGAAAACATCAAGACATCTTGATTTACTTGAAGATTGTATTAATCAAGATCCAAGAGAAAAAGAAATTGTATCTGTACAAAATTGTACAATGGAAAATGAAAATATTGTTGAAGGTTTCGTAGACAATAAAAGATACTTCTCAACAAGTATTATTAAACTTAAAAAATAAGTTTATCTTTTTTTACTATTTTTATTTTATTAATTTCTTTTCTAATTTATTACATAAGTTTTTCCAACTGAAATTATCATATACTATTTTTTGAATTTTTGAAGGATTTTCTTTTATTAAATTCCAGTTATTTATTGTATTTTCTAAAACATCGACTAATTTTTCAGTATCATGATCAATAATTTTTCCATAATTTGTTTTATTAATAATATCGGGTGATCCACCAACATTTGTTGAAATTATGTAATTTCCATAATAAGCAGCTTCAAGTGTTGATATTCCAAAACTTTCTTTTTTAGAACAACAACAATATACACTAGATTTTGCATATTCTTGAGATAATAGATTTTTATCAGAAATATATCCTTTAAAATTAATTTTATTTTTCATATGAGGATATTTTATAAAATATTCTTCTATAAATTCCTTAATATCATCTTCAATTTTTCCAATTAAAACAACCTTCCATTCACCTAAATTAACCCTACTTAGTGCATTTAGTAACATGTCAATAGATTTATTCTTTTTTTCAATATAACCCACATATAATATTGTTTTTTCTTTATTATTAATTGAAATATCACTTTTAAGAACACCATTTGGTAGATATAATAATTTATCTTTAGAGATAAGATTACTTCTGAATAATACATCATAATTACGTTTTGTTTCAATACTTATAACATCAATATACTTAAATACTAATTTTACAAGTAATCTACGTAATGATGGAAAAATTCCTTTTCTTTTTACTAGAAAATCAATAATATCGTTGTTTGCATCAAGTTTGAGGTATATTTTACCATTTTTATTATTTCTTTTATATGTAAATACATATTGTGGAAGTAAATTGTATCTTAGGTGATAAAACTGAATCACATCAATATTTTTAGCATTTTCTTTAATGTATTGTTTAACATCATTTTTTTCATTAGTTGTATTATTTAGAAAATCAAGATTTATTTTTCTATCAAAAACTTCATCAAGATATGTGTATGTGTCATTATTATACGTCGTAATTGTTGCATCATAGTTTGTTGAGAGTATATACGGAATCATTCCAACATCTTTTGTAAGAATATAATTATATAAACCTGGAAATATGCAGTTATATTTCTTCAATTTAGATACTCCTTTATGTTTATTTTAGAATAACTAATTATTATCAATAATATAATATTGTTTATTATATTAATCAAATAAGTTATATATAGTATCAATAAAAGTTTTTTTAAAAAAATAAAAGGAGTATTTTTCAATGAATAAAGATGATATTCGTAAAAATGTATTACTTTTTGCAGGTGGATTAACTATAGGTTTCACCATAAGTACTGTTATTAAATCTGATGCTTTTAAAGAACTTAAAAGTAATATTATAGAAAATCTTAAAGAAGGTTATAATAACACTGACCAAGTATTAGATATAAACTATGAAAAAGATTCTGAGTTAGATATTGAAGAAAATAACTCTGATATAATCGATGATAAAGAAACTGAAACATCCGATAATTAAATTAATATTATAAATTTATAAACTAATTTTTTTATCAACTTTTTTTAGGAGTTTTTACTATTAATAATAAAATATCAATAATATTGTTAAACTGGAATGGACATGAGGATACTGTAGAATGTCTTAAATCATTAACATCCATAACATCCGAATATAATGTTTATTTAGTTGATAATAATTCTAAAAGAGAATCTGTTGATTATATATTAAATTATCTTAAGAATAATAGTTATTATAATTATGATATTGTTAAAAAGTGTAATATTGATAATTATCAAGAATCTTCAGAAAATAATTTATTATTTATATTAAATGATGAAAATGCTGGTTTTGCTGGAGGAAATAATGTTGCATTAGAATATGTTATGAGAAATAAACCTTCTGATTATGTTTTATTATTAAATAATGATACAGTTGTATCTTGTGATTTTATTGAAGGTATGCTTGATGTATTTAAAAAAAATGATAACATTGGTTTTGTAGGGACTAAACATTATTATTATGATAATAAAAAAGAAGTTCAAACAATTGGTGGAGGTCTTGTTGATCTAGTCCATGGTGAGGCTATGGCAGTTATTAATTATGATGAAGTCGAATTTTTTGATTTTATAACAGGATCTTGTATTTTAATGCCAATGAATGTTTTAGAAGAAGTTGGATGTATGTCTACTGATTACTTCATGTATTGGGAAGATGTTGATTGGTCAACAGTTGTACGTGAACATGGTTATAAATTAAAAGTTTCAAAGTATGGATGTATATATCACAAAGAAGGTGCATCTATAAAATCATTATCTCGTATATATTATCATATGCGTAATAGAATTTGGTATATGAAACGACATACTAGTGGTTTAATTTATTATAAATTTATTATTTACATAATCTTATTTGGACTTAAAGAATCATTTACCAACATCATAAAAAATAAAGAATATTCAAAAGTTATTCTAAAAGGACTAAAAGATGGACTATTAAAAAAATAGTTTTATCTAATAATATATACAAAAAACAACAAATATAATTATTAAAAACAATTAGAATAAAATAAATTAAAACTACTAAAAGGGGACATATATGGCAAAAAAATTAAAAATAGCAGTTTTTCATAATTTACCATCAGGTGGGGCAAAACGATCATTATACACATATGTTGATTATTTAACACAACATGGACACATAGTCGATGTATTTATTCCAACAACAGCTAATGAAGATTATTTACCTTTAAAGAATGTTGCAAGTAATATTATAGAATATAAAGTTAAACCTAGTTTTATAAGAGAAAAAATATATTCCATATTCAGCTATGTGCCAGCAATATTTAAAAAAGTATCAGTAAATAATGTAATGAAAACAGAAAAAAAGATAGCTGAAGATTTAAATGATTCAGGGTACGATATTGTCTACTGTGAACAAGATCAATACACAATGACACCTGTAATCTTAAAATATCTTAAAATACCTACTATATACTACTGTCAACAACCAATACGTAAAGATTTAATATTAACAAAAGTTAATGATCAAAAAACAAAAGTAGGAATATTCAACCATCCCCTAATTAAACCATTTGCAGAATACTATGTAGATTATGTAGAAACACGCGACTATCAACGTGACCTTGAATTTGCACAATACTCAACAAATCTACTTGCAAACTCCTATTTTAGTCATGAATCAATTCTAAGACAATACGGTAAAAATGCTTATGTATCATATATTGGTGTAGATACAAAAATGTTCAAACCATTAAATCTTAAAAGAGATAATTTTGTATTATCTGTAGGAACATGTATCCCTCCAAAAGGATATGATTTCCTTATAAAATCAATAGCACATATCCCTAAAGAAGAAAGACCAGAACTAGTAATTGTTGGAAATAGTAGTGATGAAGGATGGGTATCATATCTTAAAGAACTTGCCAAAGAAAAAGAAGTAGAACTTGATATTCTAACAATGATCTCAGATGAAGATCTTATTCAACTATATAACAAAGCAAAACTTGTTGTATATGCACCATATCTTGAACCATTTGGATACGTACCACTTGAAGCTATGGCATGTGGAACACCTGTTGTAGGAGTTAAAGAAGGTGGAATAAGAGAAACAGTACGTCATAATAAAAATGGACTTTTAACACAAAGAGATGAAAAAGACTTTGCAAATGCTATAATTAAATTAACAAATGATGAAGAATTATGGAATAAATGTTCTGAAACTGGAAAAAAATATGTTGAAACATTCTGGACACTTGAACATGCTGGAGAAAGACTACTTGATAATATCTACCGTGTACTTGACAAAGAAGGGGATTAAAATATGATGCCACTTGTATCCATAATATTACTAAATTGGAATGGATATGATGATACTCTTGAAGCACTAGAATCATTATATCAAATAAATTATCCCAATTATAATGTAATAGTGGTAGATAATCATTCAACTAATGATTCTATAGAAAAAATAAAACAATATTGTGATGGAAACATAAAAGTAGAAACAGAATTTACCAAATATCAAGATAATAAACCAATAGAATACATTCATATTAAAGAAGATGAACTAACAAAATCATACAACTACACATCAACAAATGATAAAAAGAAATTACTTCTTATTGAGAATTATGAAAATTATGGTTTTGCAAGAGGAAATAACATTGCCATGGACTATACAATAAACTATGATAATCCTGATTATGTTTTATTATTAAATAATGATACCATAGTTGACCCTGATTTTTTAAATAAAATGGTCACTGTAGCAGAAAATGATGATAAAATTGGAATTGTAGGACCAAAATTCTATTATTATGATTATAACAACTCACATGAGACAATATGGTGTATTGGAAGTGTTGTAGATTTAGAACATTACCCAGGACATCATAGTATTATGGATGAAGAAAAATATGATTTAACAAAAAATGTAATTGAATGTGACTGGGTTTCTGGTGCAGGACTTCTTATTAAAACAGAAGCAATCCCTAAAACATACCTTGATACTAATTTCTTCTTTGGATGTGAAGATGTAGATTTAGCAGTGACTGTTAAAAATAAAGGTTATCGTATAGTAACTGTAATGGATTCTATAATCTGGCATAAAGTTGGAATGTCAAGACACAAAAGTTCCACTTATAAAAGAGAAATTAATCATATTAAAACAAATATGCAATTTATTAAAAAACATAAAAAAAATTATTACATTAATTTACCAAAATACATCTATCAAATAGCTAAAGTTTATATCAATGCTCTTTTAAATAAATTCTAGAGTTATTTGATACTCTTTTTTAACTATTTTTTTATTACAAATCTTTATTAAATTATTAAAAAATATATAATTTTAAATAAGATTGAAAATTAAAATAATAATTACATATTCTTTATTAAGTATAGAAGATTATGTTATTTATTTTACAAAAAAATCAATTATTTGAATTAATCTTTAAATAATTTAAATAGGAGTTGTTAGGATTAAACGAATACTGATATTAGTATTCCTAATTACAGTATTAACTGGAATATCAACAGTATCTGCAGTAGATTCTCAATTTTTAACAGAAAATACTCAAAATATGTCTTTGGCAGATACAAATATATCAACAAATATAAATTATAATTCAGAAGATAATTTAGTAAAACAAGTAACAGAAAGTAGTATTATAAATTCTAATATAAATACAACTAATTCTACAGATAAAAACATTAAAACTGCAACTATAACAAAAAACAGTACACAAATATCAATAAATAATAAAACAGCTTACTCTGGTGAAAATATACAACTAATAGCAACAGTTGTTGATTCCAATAATGGAAAATATATTTCTGGAGGAACTGTTGTATTTAAAATCAATGGTAAAACAGTAGGTTATGGAGATTTAAACAACGGAAAAGCATATTACACTTATAATACATCAGGACTTACATCAAAAAATTATACAATATATGTGAAATATCCTGGAAATTCAAATTATGAATTTTCTGAAACAACAGAATTATTAACAATATTAAAATATAATACTGTTGTTTCTGCAAGTAATAAAACAGTTACATATAATGATAAAATAGTACTTGTTGCAACAGCTGTTAATAAACAAACAGGTAATTATATAACAAGTGGTAAAGTAGCTTTTAAGATCAACGGTAAAACAGTAGGACATTCAACTCTCGTTAATGGAAAAGCATATTACACATACAATACATCAGGACTTAGTGTAAAAATATACAATATAACTGCGGTTCTCGGAAGTAGTTCTAATTATAATGGAAATACATCCAAAGTAGGATATTTAAATGTTACACCAATAGAAACAAAAATGACAGTGAGTAATAAAACAATATGGAAATCTGAATACGTTCAACTAGTAGCAACGGTTGTTGACAAAAATACCAGCAAATATATTAACTCTGGAACTGTTGTATTTAAAATAAATGGAAAAACTGTAGGATATTCAAAAGTAGAAAACGGTAAAGCATACTTTGATTATGATTCAACATCACTTCAGGCAAAAACATATAATATAACAGCAAAATATTCTGGAGACATATACGCTGAATCAAATAGTACAGGATACTTAAAAGTAGAAGCATTATCCTTTACATACAGTCAAATAAAAGAAGCTGCTGTATATCTTAGAAATCATTATGAATCAAATCAAATAATAACTACTATTCCAATTGGATCAACAAGTATTGATGTGTATAGTTTTTTACCTATCATGATTCATATGATAAAAAACTTAAATAGTGGTAAATCATCACAAAACGTAGAATATATCTATTATTATGGAATTTCATCACAAAAAGATTCACTTAAAGCTCAAACATTTACACTATCACAAATGATAAGTATAGGAAGTAAAGTTTTAAATCATTATCAAGTATATTCAACGGCTCCAGAAAACATAACAATAAACTCTCAAAACTTTGGATTTTATAATCTAGCATATTCATTCTCAAAAATGTTAGATGTATCAACTTCAACATACTTGCCAGGATCATGTAAAGTTTATAATTGGAACACAATACATCCAACTGATTCAACAAAACGAACAATATATATTTCAACAGATAATATCTATAATACAGCAAAAGACACAGCTTTCATGAATGAAATTAAAAAAATTCTTGAATCAAAAGGATATACTGTATATATTATAGGTATTGGTCCAAATACACATAATACAAAAATATGGGCAGAATCATTACCTGATAATGCTGTTCAACTATCAATATTTGGTGGAGCTGATGCTGGAGTAATTAATGATGTATGTACACGAAGTTTCATGAGAAAAAAAGCAAATAGACTTGTATTTTTCGCATATTATGCTGCAACTTCAAAAGATATAACTAATCTTTCATGGCTTGAGAGAGCTCATGATGATAATTATAGTCCAAGTAGTTTTACAGGAATTGCAAATCCAGACAAATATCTACAATCAAAAGGATATGACTACGTATATACAAGTAGTGCATCAGAAATAGCTAATGCCTTAATTAAATATATTAGTTAAAAAAAATAATATCTATTTTTTTATCTTTTTTTATTTTAACTAGATTTATAAAAAAAAATTATAAATGGAAGGTTAATTTTATTTTTTAACAGAACTAACTGCCTTAACAAATGAATCTACCATATTTTTATACTGAAATTCATTATCAATTATCTCTTTAGATCGAATACTCATACTTTTTTCTAAAGATTCATTACTAACAATAGAATACATAGCATCATATAATTCTTCAGAATCTCTTTGATTAACTATATAACCATTATCTCGAATCATATCAGGTGCAGCTCCAACAGCAGTTGTTGCAATAACTGGATTTGAATAATACATTGCTTCATTTAACACGAAAACCCATGGATCGCCCATTCCCTCATTTATTGATGGAATAACTACCAAATTACTTCTTTGATAATATTTTTTAAGATCACTATTTTCTATTTTTCCTTTAAATTCTACATTTTGAATATTATTCTCATGAGTATATTGTTTTAATTTATTCTCATCACTACCTGATCCTATTATAATTAGAGATACATTACTTATTTTATCTTCTAATTTTTTAAAAGCATCAAGAAGATAATTAACTCCTTTACGTGGAATTAATCGTCCAACATATAATATGATCTTTTCATCTTCACTTTTTTTAATTGTCTTATCATAACCTTCAATATTACTTACATTTGGCATGATATGAATCTTATCTTCTCTAACAGATAATTTTTTATGAAAATATTCTTTATGAAGAGTTCCTGGTACAATAATTGCTTCAGAATGATTAGTTAAATATTTTACTACTTTATTTAATAATCTTTCTTTTATATTACCTTCTTTCTGCCAATCCCAATCTTCACGCCATATTATAAAAGGTTTATGTTTTATTTTAGCAATTATATGAATAATTATTGTTTCAATAAGTTCTTGAGGAGTATCCCAACTTCCACCAACTATAACATCATAATTACTTGTTGCTTTTTTTATAAGTCCTCTTGCAAATCCACAAGTATTTTTAAGAATTGTATAGTTTACTCCGCTAAGCCCTTCAATTTCCTTATTAACTTCATTATCATAAATATCACTTATAACATCAATATGAGTAAATACCAAGTCTAAATCATACTTTTCTGCTATTTTTTTGAAAAATGGTATTCTATACCACATGGCAGTATTATGTGTAAATAATATTTTTGTTTTTCTAGACATTTTCTCCACCATTATGTTGTTAGACGTTTATAAATTTGTGAATCTCCATTATCATAGATTTTACTTGATTTAAGACATCCTTCTTTAATTGGAATATACTCACCATTACCATATAAGAACGACTCATGCTTAATATTATTTGATCTTAAGAACAAATAACTTCCAGGTTCCATATCTGACATATTTTTTGGATTTGTTGTTCTAATATCATTGAGCCAATAAAGAAGTATGTTACTAAATGCATCAGAGAATAATGCATCACCATCATCATTTGTTTTATAATTACCAAACCATGAAACAGCCGCATATTCACCTTGACTAAATATTGGTGCATCAATTGTATTATCAAGAGGAAGTGTAGAACTTTGTCCAACTTCTAGATCAATTAATCCAGTATTTAGTATAAAGAACAATACAAGGAATATTCCAATTATTTTTAAAGTTGTTTTTGTTCTTTTTTCTATATCTATAGATTTTATAAGAGATAATGCTGAATTACTAATATGATAAAGACCTATCACACAAAATGGTGCTAAAACCACAAATGTTACTTCATATATTCTTTGTAAACTTAATTGACCTCTAAATGCAGGAATAAATAAACCACATGCAAGTATTATCATATTAAATACTGCAAAAGCATTATATTCTTTTGTGAAATGATAATAATTTGGTCTTATTATATTCATGATAAAACCTATGACAATAAAGTACACAGATAGAAGAATAACACGTTGAGCATTAATACTTACAATATCCATATATCTAAATGGCCACCATATATGTAAAAATGCAATTATTGTAACAAGTACTATTAGTGCCTGTTTACGTCTTAAACTCATAGTATTAAGCTTAAGAATATTATTCTTTAATACTGAATATGACTTAATATTTTCTGGATTAATATCAACAGATATTTTCTTAAATATTTTATATAAAACAACTGCTAATATCAATAAAATACCTACCAGTAGAAGTACCATCATAGGATTTACTGAACCTGATACCAGAATACTATTTACATTTTTAGTTACTATTCTCAAAGCATCAAATAATGATGCAATAGCTTTACTATCAGATGTTAAAGTATAATATACGATTATAACACCAATAAAGAATACTGATAAAGTAAGACTTATTGTTTGATCTTTTACTTTAAAATATTTACCAAAATATTTCTTTTCTGCTCCAAACTTGATGAGAATTGTATTGATAATATTTCCAAAACTACTTGATAGTATATCAAGTGATATTATTGTAGCAAGAAGAACAAACATGAATAAATATGTTACACTATAATGTGAGAATATTAATCCTACCCCAAATAGTAAATATAATATCTTACGTTTATTTTGAGATATTTTTCTATCAATCATTAACCAGACAAGAAGTACTAAGAATATCTCAGCAATTTGTTGTCTTGCCATCTGCACCATCCAACCATAAGAAAATCCATTATATGCTATAAAGAAGAATGCTGCAAGAAATGCTAGTTTTGATCCTGTGTGTTTTTCAAATATTTTATATAAACCAATACTTATTAATGAAAATAGGAATGGATAAATAAATTTTAACACCCATGTAAGAGTCATACCTGATAATTTAGAATATATTGGCCCATATAATACAACACTTAACATAGAATTATATGCATGAGGCCAAGTAAAATCCCAAATACCATTTTTAATAACATATGTTGCAAATTGATATTCAAAGAATATGTCATAACCCCAAATATGATTTGAAATTAAAACACTATAGTATAATAGTGATATTGCAATACTAAATATAGCTATATGATAATATTCCTTCTTTAAATAACCCCAAGCCATAGCAAGTACAACTGCACATATAAATAAGAGCAATAATATTTGAATACTATTATTTCCATAATATTGAAGAGTATATGCTCCAATTATTGCAATAAGAGGTAATAAACATAAACATAAGAATTGATTTGAACTTAATAGTTTAAAACTTAACTTTGAACTACTTTCAAAGTAATATTCACGATCAAGATAAGATACTGCTAATAAAACCATATTATACACAGTAAATGTAATTAGAAGAGGAATAACTTCTATTGGCTTTAAAATACCTATCATTGGATATACTTGATTCATGAAAAGTCCTATTATCAATACCGATATAATACTCAGACCTACACTTAAAAGAGTAGTAAAAGTATTTCCAAGATCATGTAATTTTAGAATTCTCAATATTATAATCCCAGGTACAAATCCCAAGTATAATAAAGTAATTATATCATTAAATATTGGAATATGATTACCATTTAATGAAAAATATCCTACAATCCACATTAATATCTGAATTAATACGATTGTTTTGGCAAAATCATTAAATTTCCAATCATTTAATGTGAAAATATTTTTAATATGCATAATATCAATTTCCTTTTAAAAGATTTTTATATTCATCAAGTAAACTATTTGCCATTATTTCCATTGAGTTGTCAGGTAATGATTTTGAAGAGTTTTCTTCTAACTTTTTTAATAATTCTGTATCATTAATTATCTGCTTTTCTTCTTTAAATTTATCAAACAAACC
>CAZHBQ010000037.1:0-14043 GCA_964530785.1 uncultured Methanobacteriaceae archaeon
GTTCTTACAATAGCTTGTGATATACTATCAGAAAAAGCAGATAATATCATAAATTTTGTGAATGAGGAGGAATAGTAAAAATGAAATTAACAAAAACTAACCCAAATACTTTAAATTTAATAGAATCCCTCACTAAACAAGCATCTGCAGAAAATGCTCCTATATGGAAAGCTGTTGCTACTGATCTTAAAAGAGCTAATAGAAAAAACAAAGAAGTAAATGTTTACCATATAGATAAATATTCTGATGATGATGAAACTATACTTGTACCAGGAAAAGTTTTAGGTGAAGGTAATATAACACATAATGTAACTGTAGCTGCATTTAAATTCTCACAAGAAGCAATAAATAAAATAAATGCTGCAGGTGGAAAATGCCTAAAAATTGATGAACTCATGGCTGAAAATCCAAAAGGATCCAATGTTAAAATCATAAAGTAGGTGAATTGAATGGTAACAATTATCGATGGAGAAGGACTTGTACTAGGAAGACTTGCAAGTACAGTCAGTAAAAGACTCTTAAATGGGGAAGAAATCACTATCATCAATGCTGACAAAATTATTATATCAGGTAATAAAGATTTTATTTACGCAAGATATAAACAAAGAGTGGACAGAGCAAGTATCTCAAACCCAAGAGATTTAGGTCCAAAATACCCACGTAGACCTGATGATATATTCAGAAGAACAGTAAGAGGAATGATTCCTTACAGAAAAGCTCACGGAAGAGCTGCTTACAAAAACTTAAAAGTAAATGTAGGAATTCCTAAAGAATTAGAAGGACAAGAAGTTGTTGAAGTAAAAGAAGCACAACCTAAAAACATCACCAAAAGTATGGAATTAGGTACAGTATCAAAATTATTAGGTGCTAAATTTTAAATAAATTCAAGGTAGTGTAAATTATGAGTAAAACAGTACATACTAGTGGTAAAAGAAAAACTGCAATTGCTAGAGGTACAGTGAAAGAAGGTACCGGAAGAGTAAGAATCAACAGTAAACCAGTAGAATTATACAATCCTGAATTAGCAAGATTAAAAATATTTGAACCATTAGAATTAGCTGGAGACTTAGCAGATTCTGTAGATATCAACGTTAGAGTTGTTGGTGGAGGAGTAATGGGTCAAGCTGAAGCAGCACGTATGGTTATTGCTAAAGGATTAGTAGAATATTCTGGAGACATGAATCTTAAAGATAAATATGTACAATATGACAGAACAATGTTAGTTGGAGATCCACGTCGTACTGAATCTAAAAAATTCGGTGGACCAGGTGCAAGAGCTAGAAAACAAAAAAGTTACAGGTAAATTTTTATGTTACTCGTAAGATGTTTTACGTGTGGAAAAGTTATATCAGCAAGTTTTGATGAATTTAAAGAAAGAGTAGATCAAGGTGAAAATCCTGGTGAAGTTCTTGATGATTTAGGAATTACAAAATATTGCTGTAGAAGAATGTTTATATCACATGTTGATGTATGGTAGTAAACATTTATAAACTAAATACGGGAGCTAATTGGAGATTATTCTCCGTAATATGGACTCCTCTCCTTTTTACCTTTATAGGGTTATAGGATACTTTTAGTTAAGTTGTTGAATGGGATAATAATATACTATAAAAGGAGCATTTAATATAATGCAATCTAGAAGCAATACAAGATTTGAAAAAGCTAGATTAATCGGATCAAGAGCTTTACAAATTTCAATGGGTGCAGAACCTAAAGTTGAATTTAGTCCTGATCAAGATCCAATAAAAATAGCTATAAAAGAATATGAGGAAGGTGTACTTCCGTTAGATGCAGTAGTTAAAGATGAATATGTTGATTAAACATAATTTATTTTTAATCCCTGAGTATAAAATTAACTTTCTTATTTATACACTTATAAGAAATAAAAAAATAGCCCTTTAATTAAGCAACTATTTCTACATTTAAAAAGAGGTGTTTTTTATGGATAGTGTAATAGAAGACGTACGTTTAAGAAAAATTATAGATAGTAGAGGAAATCCAACTGTTGAAGCTGATGTTTTAACATGGAATGGATTTGGAAGAGCAGCAGCACCTAGTGGAGCAAGTACCGGAATCAACGAAGTAGCATCTTTCCCTGATGGTGGAGTAGATAGAGTTATTGATGATGTTGAAGATTTAATATCATCTGAAATTATTGGGATGGAAGCAGAAGATATTAGAGAAATAGATAATGTATTAAAAGAAATTGATGGTACTGATAATTTCTCAAATATTGGTGGAAACACAGCTGTGGCAGTTTCAATGGCTACTGCTAAAGCAGCAGCATCAAGTTATAATTTACCTTTATACAAATTCCTTGGTGGAATCATGCCTACATCAATTCCATTCCCATTAGGAAATATGATTAATGGTGGAGCACATGCTGGTACTAATGCACCAGATATCCAGGAATTTTTAGTAGTACCTGTTGGTGCATCTAATATAACTGAAGCAATAACTACAAATATTAATGTTCATAGAAGAATTAAAGAAAAAATCCAGAAAACCGATAAAACTTTCACAGGTGGAAAAGGAGATGAAGGTGGATGGGCACCTAATTTAACCAATCAAGAAGCTCTTGAAATTCAATTCTCTTCCTGTGAAGAAATTAGTGATGAAACTGGAGTTTTAGTAAGACCAGGATTAGATGTTGCATCTAGTGAATTCTGGAATGAAAAAGAACAAAAATATGTTTATGAACGTGAAAATGTATCAAGAACCGTTGAAGAACAAATAGATTATATTTCTGATTTAATTGACACATACAAATTATTCTATGTGGAAGATCCAATTCAAGAAAATGATTTCGAAGCATTTGCTGAATTAACAAGTAAATCTGGAAAAGATTGTTTAATTTGTGGAGATGACCTATTTGTAACAAATGCTGAAATATTAGCTAAAGGTATTGAAGCTAAAGCAGGTAATTCCTTAATTATTAAACCAAATCAAATAGGTACTTTAACTGATACATATAACACAATCCAATTAGCAAAAGCTAATAAATATGTACCAATCGTATCACACAGATCTGGAGAAACAACTGATGAAACAATTGCACACTTAGCTGTAGCATTTAATGCACCTATTATAAAAACAGGAGCAGCTGGTGGAGAAAGAATTGCAAAACTTAATGAATTAGTCAGAATAGAAGAAGAATTATTAAATCCTAAAATGGCTGATTTGTGATTAAAAATTTATGATAGATATTAATATTGACTACAATATATGTAGAGGAATAGATTGTTTAGATTGTTTGGATATATGTCCGATGAATATATTCGATGTCAAAGATAATAAGTTAATTATTTCTAATTTAACTAATTGTTGTAGATGTGGAGTTTGTATGGATGTATGTTCTTATAATGCAATTTCATTTTCTTATTAATATTTTGATAAATAAACTAAAACAAAAAAATAAATTAATTAAAATGAGGAAATAATATGTCAAAATTATTAATACCATTAGACAAGTACCTTGCAGCAGGATTACACATAGGTACTCAACAAAAAACAAAAGATATGGAAAAATATATTTACAGAGTAAGAGCAGATGGACTTCATGTATTAGATGTTAAAAGTAGTAATGATAAAATTATTGTTGCTGCTAAATTATTATCTAAATATGATCCTGATGAAATTTTAGTTGTATCTACAAGACAATATGGTCAAGCACCAGTTAAAAAATTCGGTGAAGTAACTGGAACAAAAACTATCCCAGGTAGATTTATACCAGGTACATTAACAAACCCACAATATTCAAAATTTATTGAACCAAAAATATTAGTTGTAACTGACCCAAGATCTGACTCTCAAGCAGTTATCGAAGCAAAACAAAATAACATTCCTGTAGTAGCTTTATGTGATACAGAAAATTTATTATGTAATGTTGATGTTGCAATTCCTGTAAATAACAAAGGTAGAAAAGCTATTGCTTTAGTTTACTGGTTACTTGCAAGACAAATATTAAGAGAAAAAGGAATCTTATCTTCAGATGAAGAATTTGATTTAGAACCTACTGACTTTGAGTTAAAAATATAGGTTTGTTAATCTTTAGTATAATTTCTTTATTTAAAGAAATTATTCTTTTATTTCTTTTTGAATTATCTTATTTTTTTATAATTATTTTACTTATTTTATCATATATTAATTTATAAAATTTATTAATTTCTACGTAATATTTAATTTTTTAACATTTTATGCATAATATTTTTGATTTATATAGTAATATTTATTATATAGTTTTAAGAAATATTTTATTAACAGATTCTCATATAATAATTGGGTTATAATTATTAATGGTTACATAAAGTATAATGGTTTTTATACTCTGAGAATCATATTAAGGGGTATTTATCTTTATTTAGATAAATAATGTATTTGTTATTAGATTAAGTAATAGGTAGAATATTATTTTATTAAAAAATATATTTTATTCTTTTAATTTAGAGTATGATTGTTTTATTTTTTTTTATTAATTTTTAATTTTCTAAATTCTAATTTTAAATATATAATTCAATGATCTAAATTAATCTAAACATAAATACATATCCTATTGACTATTGGGAGAATAATTTATGAAAATTAAGTCATTTGCACCAGGAAAAATAATTTTATTTGGTGAACATTCTGTAGTATATAAAAAGCCCGCTATTGCTGTGGCAATTAATAAAGGGGTTGATGTTGAATTAGAATCTCGTGATGATTTAATTATTAACGTTACGGTAAATCCTATAAATTATTCTGAAAAATTAGTTTTAGTTAATAATAAACTTAATTATAAACGTAATAGTCAAAAGAAGATTACTGATTATATATATGAAGTTATTAATCTTTTTGAATTTGAAAAAGGTTTTAACTTAAATGTTGATATTAAAATGTATTTGGGTGCTGGGTTAGGCTCTTCTGCAGCAGTAACTGTAGCTACACTTAAAGCTGTATCTATGTATACTAATCAAGATTTAGATTTAAAGTCAATTGCGAAAATTGCACGTGATATTGAAATTAAAATTCAAGGTGCTGCAAGTCCTATTGATACTGCTATGAGTACATATGGTGGAATCATATATATTGATGAAAATTCAGAACTTAATAAAATAGATTTTGATATGCAATTACCACTAATAGTTTCTAATTGTGAACTTACTGGTAATACTGGAAAATTAGTTGAATCTGTAAGAGAAAAATATGAAAAATATCCTGAAATAATAGGAAATATTTTCAAGTCAATGGAACAAATCTCAGTTGATGCTAAAAAAGCACTTGAAAATGGTGATCCTGAGTTAATAGGTAATTTAATGAATATTAATCAAGGATTACTTGATGCAATTGGTGTAAATACTGGAGAATTATCTGAAATGATATATAAATCACGTAAATTTGGGTCTATTGGGTCTAAATTAACAGGTAGTGGTGGTGGAGGATGTATTATTGCTTATGCTCCACATAATATTGAGTTTATTTATGAAAATTTAAGTAAACATTATAAAACATTCAAGTGTGAACAATCAAATAAAGGTGTTCAAGCTGAGATTATAAATTAAAAAAAATAAATAAGTGTATTAATATGATTATACTAAAAATTGGGGGGAGTGCTTTAACAATTAAAGATGCTCAAACTCCAACTATAGATGAAGTTAACTTAGATAGGATTGCTCAGGAATTATCAGCATATAATGATGATATGGTTATTGTTCATGGTGCTGGTTCATATGGACATATTCATGCTAAAAAATTTGGTATAGGTGATGTAATAGGTAATGTAAATGATCATCTATATAAATTAGAAGGTGTATGTCGAACACAAGCATCAGTACAATTATTAAATTATATTGTTTGTGAAAAATTACATGAAAAAGGAATTCCAGCTATTGGAATTAAACCTTCAACATTTATTGTTACAGATAATAAGAGAATTGCTCTTTGTGATACTAAAGTTATAAAACAATATATTGATAATGGTTTTGTACCTGTATTATATGGTGATGCTGTATTAGACTATAATGAATATATTAAATTTGCAATATTGTCTGGAGATCAATTAATTACTCATCTAGCTAAAGAATTAAAAGCAGATCGTGTAATATTATCATCAGATGTTGATGGAATATATACAGATAATCCTAAAACAAATCCTGATGCTGAGTTAATAGATATAGTTACAAAAGATACTATGTTAACTTTAACTGAGAATGAAAATCAAGCTGATGTAACTGGTGGTATGGAAGGTAAAATAAATGAATTATTAAAACTTGCTGAAGAAGGAATTGAATCACAAATTATCAATGCCGAAAAACCAGGAAATATTAAGTTAGCAGTATCTGGAGAAAAAGTTAAAGGTACAATTATTAAATAAAGTATAATTATTTTTACTATAATGGAGGTGGACTATCAATGATATCAGATAGAAAACTAGAACATTTAGAAATATGTAAAGATTATGATGTTGAACATCATAAAACAACAGGATTTGAAGATATTAGTCTTGTTCATAGATCATTACCTGAGGTAGATTATGATTCAATTGATACTTCAGTTAATTTTCTAGGAAAGACATTAGATTCACCACTTATTATTTCTGCAATTACAGGAGGTCATCCTGCAAGTACAGCTATTAACAAGAATTTAGCAATAGCTAGTGAAAATACTAATATTGGTATGGGTGTTGGTAGTCAAAGAGCAGGTATAACTAATCCTGAATTAAAAGATACTTTTACTGTTGTTCGTGATAATGCACCTAATGCATTTATAATAGGAAATATTGGTGCACCTCAAGTTGAATATGCTTATGATGCTATAAATATGTTAAATACTGATGCTTTAGCAATTCATCTTAATCCTTTACAAGAAATTATTCAACCTGAAGGTGATATTAATGCAAAAGGATATGTTGATAGTATTGAAGAAATATGTTCTACTACAGATATACCAATAATTGCTAAAGAAACAGGTGCAGGTATAAGTAGTCAAGATGCTAAAATATTAGAAAGAATTGGTGTAAATTCAATAGATATTGAAGGTGTTGGTGGTACAAGTTGGGCTGCTGTAGAAACTTATCGTGCAGATGATCCATCACTTGGTAATTTATTTTGGGATTGGGGAATCTCAACAGCAGTAAGTACTATTGAAGTTTTAGAATCAACACAACTTCCTGTAATATCATCAGGTGGTATAAGAAATGGTTTAGATGCAGCTAAAGCTATAGCATTAGGATCAACCTGTGTTGGAATGGCATTGCCTTTCTTAAAATATTCTTATCTTGGACATAATTATGTTGAAGATAAAATAAATCAATTTACAAAAGAATTAAAAACAGCAATGTTCTTAGTTGGAGCTTCTAATATAAAAGAATTACAACAGAAAAAAGTAATTATCACTGGAAAAACTAGAGAAATACTAGAACAATTACAAATAGATACAAAAAAATATGCGAGGAGGATATAGATTGACAATTGAAGTTATTGCAGTCGGAGGATATGAAGAAATTGGAAAAAATATGACTGCTGTAAAAGTAAATGATGATGTAGTAATATTTGATATGGGTATTCATTTAGATAGATTACACATTCATGAAGATACAGATATTTCGAGAATGCATAGTCTTGATTTAATTGAAAGAGGAGTAATACCTGATGATATTTTAATGAGAGAAGTAGATGGAAAAGTAAGAGCAATTGTATGTACTCATGGACACCTTGACCATATAGGTGCAATAGCAAAACTTGCTCATAGATATGAAGCACCAATTATTGCAACACCATACACTCTAGCATTAATTGAAAAAACAATTAAAAGTGAACGTAAATTCAAAGTAAACAATCCATTAAAATCAGTTAATCCTGGAGAAAAATTACAAATCTCTCCTAATTTAACTCTAGAATTTGTAAGAACAACTCATAGTATTCCTCAAACAATAACAGCTGCATTACATACACCAGAAGGTGTAGTAATATATGCAAATGATTTTAAATTTGATAATCATCAAATGGTATCACCACCACCTGATTACAGAAGATTTAGAGAATTAGGTAAAAAAGGTGTTAAAGCAGCAATTCTTGATACTACAAATATAAAAGAAAAAAATCAAGGAAAAACACACTCTGAAAAAATAGCAAGAGATTTACTTAAAGATGTATTAAAAGGTCCTCTAGAAGAGAAAAAAGGACTTATTGTAACAACTTTCTCAAGTCATATTGAAAGAATTCAAGCAATAACAAAAATTGCTGAAAGAAGTAGAAGAAAAATAATGATTCTTGGTCGTTCAATGGAAAGATACTGTTCATTAGCTGAATCAATGGGTATATTAAATCTTCCACGTAATGTAAGTGTATATGGTAATTCAAAAGCAATTAACAAAGCATTATCAAGAGCAAATGATCATAGAACAAAATACATGTTATTAGTTACTGGACATCAAGGAGAACCTAATGCTCTTTTACCAAGAATTGCTAATAATAAAACAAATTTTGAAATAAAACCTGGAGATAATGTAATCTTTTCAGCTTCAACAATTCCAAATCCAATAAATCTTGCAAATCGTGATTTATTAGACAGACGTCTTAAAGAAAGAGGAGCAAGAATTTATAATAATGTTCACGTATCTGGTCACGCAGGACCTGAAGATATGAGGGACTTTATACGAATGTTACAACCTGATCAATTAATACCAGCACACGGTGATTTAAGTCATCTAGCTGCTTTTGTTGAATTAGCAGAAGAAGAAGGTTATAAATTAGGAAACGATGTTCATATCTTAAGAAATGGACAAGCACAAGTATTTAATTAACATAAAAAATAGGTGATTGAAATGGATATAATTGAAATATTAAAAGCATATTCTCAAGATGTTGATAAAGAAATAGAATCTATTTTATCTACATTAGAACCTGCTGATTTAAAGGAATCTTCAGAATATTTAACAAAGGCAGGTGGAAAAAAGTTAAGACCAGCATTAACAATATTAAGTTGTCAAGCTGCTTCAGGATCAATTGATAAAGCTATAAAAGCTGCAGTTGCTATAGAATTGATTCATACATTTAGTCTCATACATGATGATATCATGGATAATGATGATACTAGACGTGGTATGAAAGCAGTACATAAAGTTTGGGGAGAACCACTAGCAATACTTGCAGGTGACACATTATTTGCTAAAGCTTATGAAGCATTAATTAGTACAGCAGATGAAAATATTCCTTATGAAAGAGTTCTTGATTCTTTAAAAATATTAGTTGATGCATGTGTAAGTATTTGTGAAGGTCAAGTTCTTGATATGTCATTTGAAGATACTTTTGATGTTACAAGAGATCAATATACTCACATGATTTATAAAAAAACTGGTGCTTTAATAACAGCTTCTACAACAATTGGTGCAATTTTAGGTGGAGCATCTGAAGTACAAATAGAAGCTTTAAAAACTTATGGTGAAAATATAGGTATAGCTTTCCAAATACAAGATGATTATATTGATCTTACTGGTGATGATTCTATTGGTAAACCTGTAGGTAGTGATCTTGTTGAAGATAAAAAAACAATAATGGTTCTTTATGCTTTAGAAAAAGCAAATGAAGAAGATTATAATAGACTTGTTGAGTTACTTGAAGCTAATGATGAAAGTATAATTCCGGAAGCTATGGAAATTTTAAATAAATATGGTGCAATTAATTATGCAAGACTTTCAGCATATGACCATATAATTAAAGCAAAAGAAGCTTTAACAATACTTCCTAATTCAGAATCAAAAGAAATTTTACTTAAATTAGCTGATTTTGTATTTGATAGAAATATTTAATTAGATTAAATAAGTAATTATTCACACCTCTTTTTTTTAATCTCTTCTTTTTTTATTTTAATATCCTGGTTATTAATTTTTCATATTAAATAGAATATTAGTTAAATGATTAATTTCATAATAAAATATGAAAAAATATAATTCTTTAGAATGAAGGATGTTGATACTATTATTAAAAAATTAAATTGTTCTACAAATAATCAGTCATTATATGTTTTAGCATATATTCCTGATAATATTTCTACAGAAATTCCAACAGTTATTTTATCGCATGGTTTATCATTAAATCATACATTTATGATACCATATGCAGAAAAATTAGAAAGTATGGGTATTGCTTCTATTTTATTTGATTTTAGAGGTGGAGGATATGGTTGTAAAAGTGATGGGAAGATATCTGAAATGTCATTACTTACTCAAATGGATGATTTAAATGCAGTTATTGATATGGTTCAAGAATTAGAATTTGTTGATAATGATCAATTATATCTTGCAGGACATAGTCAGGGTGGTTTAATTAGTAGTCTAGTTGCACCTTCAAGAAGTAATGAAATTAAATCTTTGTTTTTATTTGCTCCAGCATATGTAATTGTTGATGATGTTATTAATCTTAAAAATATGCGTGAAAAAAATGTTATGACTCTCATGCCTGAACATTTAGGTGATATTTATATTGAAGGTGCATCTTGTATAAATTTATATGATGATATTAAAGATTTTACTGGCGATGTTTTTATTTTTCATGGAAAATTAGATAGTCGTGTTCCTTTAGAATATGCTCAAAGAGCAAATGATGCTTACAGTAATTCTCAGTTAATAGTGTTTGATGATGAAGAACATAGATTTACTGATAAAACAAAATCATCAGTTGTTGCTAAAATTAATAGTGTGATTAATAATAATTGTAAAAAATAAAAAATAATTATAAATTATTAATCATCTTTTTTATAATTTAATTTATTACTAATTTTATTCAAAATTTAAATTATTTAAGATATATGAATATAATTCATTTTATATCTTTTATTTAATTTTTTATTTTTATTAAAAAATTTTTATTCTATTAAAAAGAAATATATTATTATCAATGTAATAAAAATTACATATTTATGATTTATGGAGATATTAATATGGCTAATCCAAATAAAAAAGTAAAAAGACCAGATGGTTTAGGAAAATTATTTAAATATTTTACTTCTGAAGATGAAAAAATAATGACTTTACCTATTGAGAAAATGTTGAAAGAAAATTATATTTATATTCATAGAGCTATTAAAAAAGAAAATTTTTTCATTGCTCCTGAAGATTCATGCTTCTTTTTTAAAGAAATATTATATGATAATGAAGTTGTAGGTTTTGCAACATATCGTCCAAGTAATATTAATAATGACTCTTTAGTAATGCAATATATTTATGTTTTACCTGAATATAGATCAATAGGGCTTCTTGAGGAAGAACTTGATGAAGCATCAGTATTATTTGAATCAAGTATTTTAATAGAATATCCAACAAAAGACATGGTTGAATCTTTAATTAAACATAGACTTGTAAGAGTATTTGATGATAGATTTGCTATATCAAGAATTCCATTTTTCATACCTATGGTTCCTATTGATGATGTAAAAAGTGGAATCTTAAGAGAAGATTATAAGAAAAATGAAGAACAATATCGAAAATTATCATTAATCTATGATTTAGAGTTATGTGCTGTTGTAGGATTAGCTTCAGATGATATTGAAAATGTATTTACTGGTGATTTATCTGGTGAAGATATAGATATGAATAATTTTAATGTGATAAGTCTTCCTCTTAGAGTAGATAATGAAAAGTATGATTGTTTAAATAAAAGAGAAAATGATCCTATATTAAATAATGGTACTTATTTCCAAGAAGTTAAAGACCTTGTTGAAAACAATGATAAGGTTATTCAAAATTGGTTAACTTTATTGTAGATTTTATTAATAAGAGTGTAATAATGAAGATTGCTATAAGATACTATTCTAAATCAGGACATACAAAAAAATTAGCTGATGCAATTTCTGATGTTGTTAAAGAACCATCATTAGATATTTCTGAACCAATTAACGAAGATGTTGATATTTTATTTTTAGGTTCAAGTATTTATGGTAATTCTATTGATCCTGCATTAGTTAAATTTTTTAGCACAAATAATGTTAATATTGGATGTATTGTTAGTTTCAGTACTGCAGGTGTTATGGAATCAACATATAATGATATTAAAAATCTAGCAGATTCATATGGTATTTCAATTTCTAGTAAAGAATTTCATTGTCCTGGAGAATTTGCAGGTATAAATGCTGGAAGACCAAATGATAATGATATTAAAAATATCAAGTCTTTTATTGAAGAATTTTTAGTTTAATGAATTTTTCAATCTTTTTTTTTATTTTTTAAGTGATACCTTTATATTCTATAAAAAATATAACAATGTTATAGTAAAGTTAACAATGTTATTTTATTATTTAATAAAGAATTTTTTTTAGTAATGAAAAATAAACATATTATAATGAATATAGTTAACTTTTAAATTAAAAATTAAAAGGAGGAAGCAATATGTGTGAATTATTTGGTGTAAGTTGTAAACAATGTATTGAAATTAACGAATATTTAAAAAAATTCTATAAAAACTGTGAAGAACATCCGCATGGATGGGGACTAGCAATAATGCAAGATAATCAATCAATAATTGATAAACAACCAGTAAAAGCTTCAGAAAGTGAATATCTTAAAAATTTATTAGCTAAACCAATATATGTTGAACATGCATTTGCACATATCCGTCTTGCAACAGCAGGTTGTATGCAAAGCTTTAACTGCCATCCTTTTATGAAAATTGATAATCATGGTCGAACATGGACATTAGTTCATAATGGAACAATATTTGAATATGATCCATTAAATAAATATCGACTATTTCAAGCAGGAGTAACTGATTCAGAAAGAATATTACTTTATTTAATTGACCAAATAAATGAAGTAGAAGATAAACGTGATGAAATATTATCAGATGAAGAATGTTTCCAAATCATAGAAGATATCATATCTAAATTATCAAAAAATAATAAACTAAATTTAATGATATATAATGGTTCTATGATGTTTGTCCATACAAATTGTAAAAATGGAATTAATTATCTAAAAACTGACTCAACAATTTATCTCTCAACAAGAAAATTAACTGAAGAGAATTGGAAAGAAGTACCTATTAATACATTATTTGGAATAAAAGATGGAAAATTAATTCATAGAGGAAAACCTCATCAGAACGAATATGAAATTACTGAAGAAAATATTAAATTTATCTTAAAAAATGTAGGACCTAATATACGAGAAAGTATAATAAAAAATTTTGGTGTAGCGAATGCAGAAGAACTCATCACAAATTACTGAAAAAAAAATAAAAGAATGTTTGTATGATCGTTTTATACAACCAACAAAGAATGGAAAAAAAGAGTATGTTGGAGTAGAAATTGAAATTCCCATACTCAACATGAATAAAAAACCAGTAGATTTTCAAATAATTCATAAAATAACAAATGAATTTGAAAAAGAATTTAAATCATTTAAAATTCAAAACACTGATCATGATGGAAATATATCATCATTAATCAATAATGAAAATGGGGATATAATATCATATGATTGTTCATATAACAATCTTGAATTTTCATTTGGTGTTGAAGAAAACTTGTTTAATATCTATGATAGATTTAAGACTTATTATACTTTTTTCTATAATAAACTTGGTGAATATAATCATACATTAACAGGTATTGGAGTTAACCCATATCGAAAATATAATAATAATGTTCCAATACCTTCTGAAAGATATCTCATGTTATATCACCATTTATTATCATATCCAAATTATTCTAATTTGAATAAATATTTTCATAAATATCCAGAGTATGGTATGTTCTCAAGTGCTTCACAAGTACAGTTGGATGTTGAATATGATAATTTAGTAAAAACAATTAATGTATTTTCAAAACTTGAACCTATAAAAGCAATTCTCTTTTCAAACTCAGTATTACTTGGTGAAGATGAAGATCTTTTATGTTGTAGGGATATGTTTTGGAAAGATAGTACTCATGGTATAAATTTACATAATATAGGTATGTATGAAACAGAATTAGAAGATATTGATGATTTAAAAGCATATTTAAGTTCATTGAATATCTACTGCACTATGCGTGATGGAGTATATGTTAATTTTAAAACTATGAATGTTGTAG
>CAZHBQ010000038.1:0-13938 GCA_964530785.1 uncultured Methanobacteriaceae archaeon
TTATATAGAAAATAATATAGAAAAAACTTCAAATATTTCTGTTGTTTGTGTAACTAAAAATAAAATAAAAGAGATTTGTTCATTTATGCAAGATTGTGTACGTAATTCATCACAATACATAGAACCAAATATCTCAATGAATCAACCAATACCTGAATATTCAAATCAAGAAATAGAAAATACAGAAATATCTACCGAAACAGAAGATGTAGGTTTTGTATGTACGATTCGTGAAGAAAGATCAGGAATTTTAGCAGGAGGTAAAGATACAACATTAATGAATGCTATAGTAGTATTATATGATGAATATATTTTAGTCAATAAACAATCATTTTACAGAAAAAAAGATAGAGGATCTAAAAAGATATTGTACAATGATATTACAAGTACTGACTTAGATTTAGCAAGTACTTTAAGTTTTACAAATAGGATTGAATTAACAATATCTGGTTCAAATAGAGTCATGTTTGAAAGTTTTGATAAAGAAGATACAATAGACTTTTATGAAAAGTTAACTGAAAAAGTATCTAATTATAAATTAAACAAAAATCAATCTAATTCTAATACTGAAGAAAATGTTAAAAAAGTAGATGTACAGGAAAATAGCCCACATAATGATAATATTTCTAATTTAAAAGAGTATCATAAATTGCTTACTCAAGGTGTTATTTCTGAGGAAGAATTTGCTGAGATTAAACGAAAGATATTAGATAGTATATAAAAAAAATTTTCTTTTTTCTTATTTATTTGTTTTCTTATCTTATTTTACATGAAAATTATATAACAAAGCTAATGTACGATTCTAAAAAATCAAAAAACACTCAACACAAATAATACTATAAAAACAATCCATATAAAGAAATATCTAATTTAAAATATGTTACATACAACTATAAAAAATAAAGAAGTAAAAAGAATTAGAATAAAATAATTAGAAATTAAACCACAAAACTCTCAATAAAAACTTATTTTAAAAAATAATAGATTTAAATATAAAAATTAATAAAATTTTTATTATACAGGTGAGGATTAAAATGACAGACACGATGCTATATAGAGCAAACATTAAACTATTAAATTCAGAAAAAAGAAAAAAAGGTACATTTTATGTATTCCAACAAGGAATTAAATTAGAATTTAAAGAAAGTACTGAATACATAGAATATAACCAAATAAAAGAGATAGTTTATAATGCTAATGGTATAATATTAAATCCTAGTATAAAAATAACCTATACAGAAAATAATATAGAAAAAACTTCAACAATTTCTGTTGATTGTATAACTAAAAGTAAATTAAAAAAAAGTTTGTTCATTTATGCAAGATCGTGTATATAACCCATCACTTTCAATGACATATAATATACCAACAGATAATATACAACCAAACAACCAACCAACAAAAGAACAAAATTCTATACAAACAGAAATGGAAATTAATAATCATACAAATCAACCAATAGAAGAAAAAGAGAGTGAAGTACCAGTAGAAGAATATACTAGACCAATAGAAAATGAAACAACTATGTCTCAAAGAGAAGAAGTAAAAAATGAACCTTTACCTGAAGACAATACACAAACAGGAGAACAAATAAACACTCCATCAGATGAATCAAATACTGGTGCAGTAAATACTCAAGAATCCGAAGAAAAACAAAGTGATGAATCTGCACTTGAAAATAATTCAGAAGAAGAAACATTAATCAAAGAGATAGAAACAGAAGAAGTGGAAAATGAAGTCTTACCTGAAGTAGACAATACACAAACAGAAGAACAAACAAATACACCAACAGATCAACCAAATAGTGATACAGTAAATACTCAAGAGTCTAGCGAAAAAGAAAGTAATGAATCTACGCCTGAAAAAGTAGAAGAAAATGAAATAGAACCTGAAAATAATTCAGAAGAACAAATAAATACCTCATCAGATGAATCAAATACTAGTGCAGTAAATACTCAAGAGTCTGAAGAAAAACAAAGTGATAAAACTGTACCTGAGAAAGTAGAAGAAACTAAAAAACCTGAAGATGATAAAAAAGAAGAAAAGAAAAAGGAAGATAAGGGTTTTGTATGTGCTATTCGTGAAACTATATCAGCAGTTTATCCTGGTGGAGATGAGACAGCTATTGTTAATGCTTCAGTATTTTTATGTGATGATTATGTTTTAATTAAGAAATATTCTGTTTTCACAAAAAGTGATAGAGGATCTGAAAAGGTATTGTATAATGAAATTACAACTATTAACTTAAATTTAGCAAGTACTACTAGTTTAACAAATAGAATTGAAATAAGAACAAATGGTTCAAATAGTATTATACTTGAATGTGTTTTTAGAAAGGATACTAAAGCATTTTATGAAGAATTATCTGATAAGGTTGCTGATTATAAATTAAATAGACTTAAACAATCAGAATCTAAAGAAGTTACAGATAAAAATACTTCTTCAAGTGATAATACTTTGCATGATGCTAATGTTTCTAAATTAAAAGAGTATCATGAATTGCTTACTCAAGGTGTTATTTCTGAGGAAGAATTTGCTGAGATTAAACGAAAAATATTAGATAGTATCTAAAAATCTTCTCTTTTTTCTTATTTTATTTTGTTTTCTTATCTTATTTTTACATAAAGAATTTATATAACAGTGTTAATAAATAATATTGCAAGTTTTATTATAAAAATCAATAAATCAACAGATAATAAAATACAAATAACAATAATTAAATAAATAATTAGTAATGATAGGGAGATGAAAAAATGTTTGAAGAAATGAAAGAAGATATAAATACAGTTTTTTCAAATGATCCTGCAGCTAAAAGTACAATAGAAGTAATTTTATGTTATCCAGGATTACATGCAATATGGTTACATAAAATAGCTCACTGGTTTTGGAAGAAAAATCATAGATTAACAGGTAGATTTATATCACACTTTAATCGATTTTTAACAGGAATAGAAATACATCCGGGAGCAACTATTGGAAAAAGATTCTTCATAGACCATGGAATGGGAGTAGTTATTGGAGAAACTACAATTGTTGGAGATGATGTACTATTATATAAAGGAGTTGTTCTTGGAGGAACAAGTCTTGATGATAAAAAAAGACATCCAACTATAGGAAATAATGTTGTTGTTGGGACAAATGCAATAGTATTAGGAGATATTGAAATAGGTGATAATTGTAAAATTGGGGCAGGATCTGTTGTTACTAAGCCAGCTCCAGCAGGATCTACAATAGTAGGTATTCCTGGTAAAACATTAGAATCTCTTAAGAAGGATAGTCATTCAACACATGATTTAGAACATGGAAAAATACCTGATCCTATCACTGAGATGTTAAATGAAGTTATTGAGAGACAAGAACAATTAGAAGAAATTGTATATCATGAAAATAGATCAAAAGAAGATAGAGAAATAATGTATAAAGAATTAAAAGAATTATCTAAAAACAGAGAAAATAAAGATAAATAATTTCACCTCCCCAAATCTATTTTAAACTACTTATTTTTACTTAAAATATATGTTAATACTTTTTATGTCACTTGTGGCATTAATCCATTTTATTTCTGTATTATAATACCACCAATTTTCAGATAATGTTGTATATGAATAGTTTGGTTTATTATTAAATGTTATCTTACATGGAACTTCAACACCAACCCACTTTTTTGTATTATCTGATAGTGTTACATAACTGTATATGTAGTACTTTGATGAGTTTTGTTTACATGATATATTCATTCGAGTAGGACTTTTTATTGATATTATTCTTTGTGATCCATAATCTGATGAGTATATAACTTCTATATTGTGTGATAATTCATTTAATGTATTTTTTACTTCCATTGTTGTTTTAATATCATTTAATGTATCAACTTCTTCAATAACAAATGGAATTGAAATAATAGATAATAATATCATTGAAATAAAGAATATTAGAAGATATTCTATTGCTATTTGTGCTTTTGAATCCATTTAGATTACAACTCCTATTATTATTTTAATAATTTCATACATATTTCCAAAGATTATTGTTATTATAAGAGCTGTTAGTATGTATGGTGCAAATGGTATTCCTCTTTTGATTGGTATCTTATTTTCTATTTTTTCTTGTTTTATTAATTCTTTAAGTAGTATTATTTCATGATTTGTTAGTCCTCGTGCTTGATTTTCTATTATTGTTTTTTGTTTTTGTATATCTTCTTTTAGTGTTGTGTTGAAGTAGTATTTATCATATTGGTCTATACATAATTTATGTGAGAGTATCATTGATTCTTCTATATCTTCTATTTTCTTGGTATCTGTGAATATTTTACTTGTTAGGTTGTTTTTTGTAAGATTTATTATTGTAATTGTTGTTTCTATCATTATCCATGATATTATATATTGATTTATGGATGCTGTGTATAGTTTGTATATTATTGTTATGATTGTTAGTGTTATGATTGTTTTTTTATTATTTTTATTGATGAATTTTGTTATTATAAACATTAAAACTACTATAAATAACCATTTTATAAGTATATTATCTATACTAATTAAATTAAAAATACTATTTAAAATTATGATAATGTTTAAATCAAGAAGTGCTGTGTATATATCAAAAGTATTTACTAATTCATTCTTTAAATAGGGTTTATCTTTAAATATAATATATAGGATTGTTAATAGAATCACTGGAAGTACTGAAATAATACTATTAAATATTAAAACTAAAGTTGGAACTAGAAATCCAACACCAAAATTTGGAAAAATAAAACCACACAAAGAATACTGTGGAATTACACATAAAAACTCTGGAATAAAAAGTGTGCTAATTGCAACAAAAAGCTTAACATCACCACCAGCCCACAATCCAAAATACCATAAAATGTATGATAAAATAAAAATAAAAACAACAGAAACATAATAAAATAAATTAAAATGTCCAATTAAAATAAAATAAAAACTAACATATAACAAACCAAAAATAATCATAGAAAAAGTAAGACTATTTGGTATAATTAAATATTTAACATCACTATAAGTTGCAATAATACAACAAATAACTACAACTAAAATTCCTAAAATTCTTAATAAATAATATAAATCCATAACTTAATTCTATTTAACATAAATTCTTTTAAAAAAAGAAATTATAAGAGGGAGAAGGTTGGAAAACTTAGAATCTATTTTCCTTTTTATCTTTTGCTGCTTTAATAAATGATTTAAAGATAGGATGAGCATTATTAGGTTTTGATTTAAATTCAGGATGGAATTGACAACCAAGGAACCATGGATGATCTTTAAGTTCAATCATTTCTACAAGGAAATTATCAGGAGATGTACCTGAAATAACAGCACCATAATCTTCTAGTAATTCTCTGTATTCATTGTTTACTTCATATCTATGTCTATGTCTTTCTGAGATATTAGTATCCTTATATGCATCATATGCAATAGTACCTTCTTTAATAGTACATGGATATTCACCAAGTCTCATTGTTCCACCCATATTATTGATTTTCTTTTGTTCTTCCATCATATCAATAACAGGACATGGACTATCTACATCAAACTCTGTACTATTAGCTTCAGGATGACCATTAAGTTGAGCAATAGCAATAGACATTGCATGTAAACCTAGACAAATACCAAAGATTGGAATCTTATTTTCAATAGCATATTTAACTGATTCAATCTTACCTGTAATTCCTCTTTCACCAAAACCTCCAGGTATTAAAAGACCATCATATTTACTCAAAAGGTCAAGATCAAAGTTATTATCAGCTTTTATCCAGTCAATATCAACTTTAACTTTATTAGCTGCTCCAGCATGTTTTAATGCTTCACGAATACTAATATATGCATCTTCTAATTCAATATATTTTCCAACAACACCAATTTTAACTTTTGGAGTTTCAATTTTTAAATCTTCAACAATTTGACTCCATTCATATAAATCAGCTTTTTCTGCAGGAGCTTCAATATTTAATCTGTTTAATACATAACTTCCAACATTTGCTGAATACATGATAAGTGGAACTTCATATATTGAATGTGCATCAGGTGTATTAATAACAGCTTCTATTGGTACATCACAGAAGTGTGCTATTTTTTCTTTAATATTACTATCTAGTGCAAGTTCTGATCTACATACAATCATGTCAGGATTTATTCCTAATCCTCTTAGTTCTTTAGTACTGTGTTGTGTTGGTTTTGTTTTAAATTCTTTAGCAGCTTTTAGGTAAGGAACATATGTTACATGAACAAACATACAGTTATCATGTCCTTCCTCATTTTTAAGTTGTCTTACAGCTTCTATGAATGGTTGACTTTCAATATCTCCTACTGTTCCACCAATTTCTACCATAACAACTTCTGCTTTTGATTTTTCTGCAACATTACGGATCATTAATTTTATTTCATCAGTTATGTGTGGGATAATTTGTACACAAGAACCTAAATATTCTCCTTTTCGTTCTTTTTCTATTACTGATGAGTATACTTTACCTGTTGTTATGTTTGCTTTTCCAGATAAATCTACATCTAGGAATCTTTCATAATGTCCAAGATCTAAGTCACATTCCATACCATCATTTGTTACATATACTTCTCCGTGTTGGTATGGATTTAATGTTCCTGAATCCCAGTTAAGATAAGGATCTATTTTTATTGCAGTTACATTAACACCATATGATCTTAAAATTCTACCAATTGATGCGGAAGTTATTCCTTTTCCTATTGAACTTACCACACCACCAGTTACTACTATATACTTTGCCAATCTTATCAACCTTTCCCTTTAAAATTATTAAAATATATCTTATTATATTAAACAATGTTTTAATAATTAGATTAAATTTTGTTCATAATATAATATAAATTTATGTAAATTTAACTAGAAAATTTACCATTAAATAAAATATATATAACTTATTATATTTAGATTTTTCATTATAAAAAAGATAAAATTTACTCAAAAAAGAGTAAAAAAGAAAAAATAATTAACTATCACCATTAGCAATATCAATCATCTTACCAAGTAAAGTATGACCAATAAGAAGATCATACTTACCATCACTCATATCCTCAGAGAAAAACTCAACACTATCAGGTTCATCAATAGATGTACTATAAATAGCAAAAGGAACCGGATTAGTTGTATGAGTCTTAATATCAATAGGAGTTGGATGATCAGGAAGAACAGCAATAGTAAACTCAGAATCAATTTCAGGTAACTTCTCAAGTAACTTACCAAGAATAATACTATCAATATTTTCAATAGCTCTTAACTTCTCAGGAAGATTACCTTCATGGCCTGCCTCATCAGGAGCTTCAACATGAATAAATTGAACATCATGATCTTTTAATGAATCAAGTGCATAATCAACCTTATTTTGGTAATTAGTATCAAAATAAGCAGTAGCACCAGGAACATCAATAACATCAAGATCAATATAACCACTAATACCTTTTAATAAATCAACACCAGTAATAGTAGCACCACTTAAATTATATTTTTCAGGGAAATTACCAATAACAGGTTTTGCACCTTGACCCCAAATCCAAATCATATTAGCAGGAAGTTTACCCTCTGCAACTCTTTTTTTATTAACAGGATGATTTTCAAGAATTTCAATAGAATCTTCCATTAATTTATTAAGTCTTTCAGCCTTCTGAGGGAATTCTTCAGATTTTAAATTATAATCCTCTACTTTTCCTCCAACAACATCATGAGGAGGAGTATTTTTTAAATCCTCAGTATCAAGATCCTGAATAACAAATAAATTCCTATAACTTACACCAGTATAAAACTTACCAATATCTGAGAAATTTTCATTTAAAGCTTTAATAAGTTCATCAGCTTCTTCGGTTGTAATATGATCTGCTGTAAAATCATTAATTGCACCATCTTTTATATTTATAAAGTTTAAACGAAAAGCAACATCTTCACTTCCAAGATCTACACCAACACTTGGAGCTTCAAGTGGTCCTCTTCCTTTAAGCATAGATGGATCAAAACCCATAATTGATGTATTAGCAACATCAGATCCTGGAGTCATACCATCAGGCACATTTTTTACAAGACCAGTATATCCATTTTTTGCAATAAAATCCATATTTGGAGTATTTGCATGAACTACAGGAGTTTGACCATCAAGTTGTTCTAGTGGCTCATCAGCCATTCCATCAGCAATTACAATTACGTATTTCATATCTATTTCCCTCGTTGTATTGTTTTATTATTTTTATTGTTATTGAATAGTTAATAGTAGATATTTTTTTATACTTATAATTAATAATATAATAACTTATTTTTATTAAAACCTTTTTAGAATATTTAGGTATACTTAAATTTTATTTATTGTTTTATAAAATAACACTAATTAATGAGCATGTCCACACATACATCTTTTTTTACTAAAAGGTTCACCAGAAATATCCCAGTCGATCAAATCATAATTCTTATAAACATCAACTACGACATCACGAATTTCCATCATAGCAAGACCAAAAAGATTTTTACCATGAAGAACACCATTATCTTCTTCAACACCCCATTCAAGATTACTACTCTTGAAAATAATAGGATTACTACCTGTTTTTATAAGTTCTAATGTAAAATTAATATCTGTTAAAATCTTGTAATATAAACTATTAAGATAAAAAGTATACTTTAACTCATCCCACAAGATGGGATATTTCTCTTTATATTCACCTTCAAGTAAAGATACAATCTCATCAACAGAATCAAAAGATTTAGTACCAATATGAATATGAGAAGATTTATCAAATAAGATAGTATCATACATAAAAATAGCACTACCCTTATCTTCATTAATATTAAAATCATACTTAGCCTTACCATCACAACTCCAAAGTTTAACAAATAAAGGCCTAGTTGAATCCTCTAAAAAACTAATAGTTTCACTACTTAAACTATCTGATGGAACCAAATCATCAACAAATGTAGGAGCTTTTGGAAAAATACTAAGATATTTATCCATATAAGAAACATTATCATTAAACTTTATTAGATATTCAGCAGCAGAACCAGAACGCCAGAAATCAGACTTTTCTGGAAATGTAGGATATTTAATCCATGGAGGAGCTATATATTTCTCATCACACATAATAATCACATTATAAATTAAAATTTCTTTATTTACTCATTTTTAAACTATTAAAAAATAGAATATATTTTACAGTCGTATTTAAATACATATTCTATAAAAAAAATATTTTTTACTCAAAAAAAAGTTAAGAAGCAGAATATAACTATATAATAGTTATATTAAGAGTTTATACTTTCCCTATACTAATTATATCACTAAGTAAAGCTGATGCAGTTTCAATAGATCCAGCACCAACACCAACTACGGTAACATCTTCAGATAAATCTGTTTTTAAAGTTATAACATTTAAAGTACCATTAACAGCAAATGGAGATCCTTGTTTTACAAGCATTGGAGAAACTGTAAGTTTACCATCATTTGCTTCTGCTACAAGTTTTATAAGATAACCATCTTTAAGAGCAAGTTTCACAGCATTAGATGAAATATCAGAAATTCCATGTAAAGATACATCATCAAGTGTTACATCCCAACCCATAAGAGAATTTGCAATAATAACAATCTTACAAGCAGCATCTAAACCTTCCACATCCTGATAAGGATTAGTCTCAGCAATACCTAACTCTTGAGCTTCCTTAAGAGTAGGTTCATATTCTGTTCCTTCATTTGCCATACGTGATAAGATATAATTGGTTGTACCATTAAGAATACCTTGCACGGAATGAATCTTATTACCAGCAAGTGATTCACGAGCTAAATTAATAACAGGCATTGTTCCACCAACAGATGCTTCAAAACGGAATTTAACATTATTTTCACGTGCTGTTTCAATTAATGTTTTAAAATTAAGAGCAAGAGGTCCTTTATTTGATGTAACAACATTTTTCTTATCATTCATAGCTTTAAGAATATTTGATTGTGTAGGTTCTCCATCATCAATATTTGTAGGAGTAGCCTCAACAAGACAATCATATTCAGCCTCATCAAGAACACCTAAACCATCAATATCATCTACACCATAATCAGGATAAGAACTTATTTTTCCAGTTTCTTCTTTAACATCAAGAGCAATTTGTGGATCAAGACCACTACTACATATAGCTGCACCACTACTATCAGCAATAGCTGTGATAACTAAGTCAAGACCATATCTTTCAATTAACTCATCATGTTTCATTGTAATTACTTTAGCAAGACCCTGTCCAACAGCTCCAAAACCAAGAACACATAATCTCATCTTATTTACAGTCATTAATATAAACTCTCCCTTTATATTTCCTTAATTAATACTAAATCATCCTCATCAACAATTTCTTGTATTTGACGAATAGATTCTAAACGTTTATTATTTCTTGTTTCAATAACAACTTTACATACAGATTCTTTAAAATCACTACCAATATTAAGATCAATACTAGATATTTTAATATCATTTAATTCATCAATCTTATGAACTGTATTCATCATATCATTAGTTGAGATATTTCCAAGCAAAAGAAATGTTTGTGTTTCCTTTTGAAGAACACCATCAATTTCAACAATATCAATATTTTCTGAACGAATCACTTCAAGGCCACGTTTTAATATACTACGAGAACCATCAATTGTAAAATGTACAGGTATTTTACCATCAGCTGTTCTATTATCATGTTCATGGATTATTGTAGATACATTAGCTCCAAGACCTGATAATGGTCGTAAAATATTAAGTAGTTGTCCAGGAGTATCTGGTAATTCTATTAGTAATTTTAATCTCATTTTGTCCATTTCCCTTTCTCTGATATGATACTACCGTTTTTATCCACATGAGCATTACGTAATATTTTTTCAGGATTCTTATTTTCACTTACATCTGCTCTTGTTCTGTTTAAATTGTCAACTAAGTATTGTGTTTCTTCAAGATCAGGTATTTGATCTAATACATCTGAAAATTTTTTTAATATTGTTTCTGCTTCTTTTTCGATTTCCATGTTATTTAACTCCTTTTAGTATTTGAATAAAAAATTTTTAGTGTTATAATTAAGTACACATCAATGTTATTTAATTTGTTTAATATTATTTAAATAGATTTAGAATTATTCTACTAAAAAAAATAGATAATAATTTATAATTATATGAAATTAAAATTAATTAATTAATTATAATTAACCATCTTTTTATATAAATCATTTTTCATTAACTTCTTTTTAATAATTTTATCAATACCAGTACCATATTGTGCAGCCTTTTTTGGACGATATGCTATCTCTTCTGGAACACCAACAGATAAAGCTACATCACGAAGAAGTCTTTTTCGTATATTATCTTCTGTTGAATTAATTGAAAAATCAATAGGTACCTTTAAAGCTGTACTTACAACACTTTTATCAAGAAATGGAACTCTAAGTTCAACAGAATTACTCATAGTAGCCTTATCATCACGTTCAAGATTAACATTATGAATATTATTTAAGTCATAGTCAAGCTCTTTGTATAATTCAATTTTATTATCAAACTTCTTCTTATAACGATTATATCCAACAAATAATTCATCAGCACCTTGACCTGAAAGAATAACTTTATGACCATCACACCCTGCAAGTTCAGATGTTAATTTAATAGTCATAGCAACACCAATTTTCATAAGATTAGTATCTTCAATAGTATTTAAAGTATCCTCAAAGTAATCTTCCACAACATTCTGATTAATTACTCTAACTTTAATAGGAAGACCTATACTCTCTGCAGTTTTTCTTGCAAATTTTAAATCCTGACTATTTTCAGTACCAACACTATACAAACTAACATCAACACCAAAAGACTTTGCTAAAACAGCAACAAGAGTACTATCAACACCACCAGAAAATAAAACAGCAACACTATCCAAACCCTGAACTCTCTTCTGAACACTACTTGTTATAGAACTTTTCAAACAATCAAAAGCCTCATCATAACTAGAATAAAAACTATCTCTTCTATAAAGATCTCTAAACTGAATAGACTTACCATTATAAATCATAGAAGAAGGACTAAGAGACTTGATGTCTGAAAATCCAATAGATCGAAGTGCCTTCTCCTCGGAAGCAAAAGCAAAATTATCATCCAAACAACTATAATAAAGAGGTTTTACACCAAAATCATCACGAACAATAATATAATCCACACCATCATAAACACAAAAAGCATAATCACCATCAAAAAAAGAAACAGCCCTTAAAACAGCATCTTTTAAATCTCCATGATAAAAATACTCAATAACCTTCAAAATAATCTCACAATCAGAACAAGAAGAAAGACTACCTTCTAAATTAAACTTATCAATCAAACTCTTATAATTATATAACTCAGCATTAGAAGCCAGTACAAGATTACCTGAAACAAATGGTTGTAACTCATTAGACCCAACAATAGAAAGTAAATTATGACCTAACATAAAAGAAGAACTAGGACAATCTACAATATCATCATTAAAATAAACACATCCATCAGAATAAACACCACAACCATCAGGACCACGATAAGATAAAACATCTAACATAGACACAACATCACTACTACAACCATTACCAACAATACCAACAATAGAACACATAAAAAAACAAATCCTTAAATTTATTTAAAAAAAATTAATAAAAAAATAGTAAGCTAAGAAAAAAAAAGTATGAGAAGATTAAAGAATATATAAAAACATTCCTAGATTATAACATAATTTAAAAGAATGATCCAAACAACCATCCAAGTAAAATAGAATGGAACAATACCATTCATAATCCAAGAACTTAAAGAAATTTCTTCACGTCCAAATTTATTCTCAGCATATTTTCCAAGTAAATAAACAATAATTAAAGATATTAAAACACCTAATAACGAATTTGTTATAGGTAAAATACCTTTAACACTGAATAAAAAAGAAATTATACCAGCACCAATTCCACCTAAAATATGTTCAAAAGACATTTCTGTTATTGCTTTCATTATATCAACTATCTAAAAAATTTTAATTCCCTTTTAATTATTATAAATAATATTTATATGTAAAGATATTAATACTTTTCATAAAAAAGAAGAAAATATAATATTTATTTTTAACTACTTCTTTCAATCTCAAGAGTTTCATAATATTCTTTAGCTTCAGCAACAGGTGTATAATCATAAATTGAATCCTTATATTCTTCAACAATATTTTCAATATCTTCCTGATTAAGTCTAAAGAACTCTTTTCTATTATTTGATTTGTTAACTCTTTGTTTATCATATAAATTATGTAATTTAGTTTCTAATTCAAATGCTTCTTTTGAAAATATGTATAAATGTGCATCATATGCAAAAGGTACTGATGCATTAGATAATTCCCTAACTCTTTTTGATGGATCATCACGTCTGGTAACTCCTATTTTATAAACATCTTCACCAAAAGATCCAATATTTGATATGATATATACATACCCTGCACCTGTTCTTTTTCTTCTATCTTCAAGTGCATCTTCTTCTTGTTCTTTTTCATCTAATTTAGATCTTAATTCTTCAATAGTTTTTAATAGTGCTGCATTTGCTTTTTCATACCTTAATTTATACTCATTTTCTTTTAATTTTTCTTCTAATTTTTCTTTTTCTTTTTTAATTTTATTTTCTTTTCTTTCTTTTTCTTTTCTTTCTTTTCTTTTTTCTTTTTCTTTTTCTCTTTTTCTTCTTAGTTCTTCTTTTTCTTCTTCTTTTTTCACAGCAAAGTCAACAGCAAGATTAAGTTCTTCTAATTTTAAATCTAAATATTCCTCAGTTATTCTTATACTATCTGGTTGATTTAATTTATTTAATTTTTCAAATGACTTTATAACTTTATCAGTAGCTTTTCCCCTATTTTTATAAGTAACTTTACTAATAATCATTTCACTTTCTAAATTAAAACT
>CAZHBQ010000039.1:0-13440 GCA_964530785.1 uncultured Methanobacteriaceae archaeon
ATACTTGAAAATATTTCGATTATTTTAGAAATAATATTATCTCCACTTAATTTAATTTTTTATGATAGGAAGCTCCTTGACCTATTCCTTCATTTACTTGTACTTCAATATAATCTAATGTTTCTGTATTTTCAATTTCATTTACAATTAAATCAGTAATATAAACAGATAATGATTCTGCTGTTGTAGCTTCTATTGGAAGTAATACAACATCTGATTTAGGAAGTTTATACTCTAATGTTTTAAGTAATGTAAATTCTATTGTTTTTTCATCCTCATAAGTTACTTCTAAATCTGGACTTTCTAGTGGAATTAATACTCTATGATCTAAAGTTTTACATATTTTTCTAGTTATATCTTTTAAGACTTTAAAATCAATTACAAATCCAAATTGTCCAGATCTTTCTCCTTCTACTTCCACATCTACTATATAGCTATGTCCATGTATTTTTCCACATGATTCATGTCCGATTACCATATGAGCTGCTGAAAATCTTAAATTTGTGTGGATTCCATCTAAATTTACTTTCATCTTATCATCCTCTATAAAAATAATTTTTACTTCTTAGAATACTTTTGTTTTAGTTATGTCTTTTGTTATTGTTTCAATTGTTTCAATATATGTATTTGCAATATCATCCTGCAAATCATGTATTTGATCTGTTGACATACCATTATCTTCTAATGCTGATGTATTTACATCAAGTGGTGTTCCTTCTGTTGTTATATTTAATGCAAAATGTATTTTCATTGCACTTATTGATGCTGTTGCAATTGATACTGATAATTTTTTATTATCAATAAATATATCATCACCATCTTGAGTTGTTTTTATTCCATAGTTAAGTAATTTATCTCTTGTTATCATAACAAGCATTCTTTGTCTATGATATGCTAATTTTAGATTTCCTGGTTGTTCATCAAAATGTTCTACTATAAAATGTAGCATTAAATTACCTTTAATATCAAGTCCAACATCTTCAAAGTCTATTAGATTATCACCTAATATATTCATAGGTCCAATCCATGAAACTATTGTAGAATCTTTTACTTTAAATTCTTGAAATGCCCATGATGGATTTATTTGACTTCCATCATACTCTTTACCATTTTCCCATTTTAAATATTGCATTATATCAACCTATAATTATTTATTAAATTTAAAATATTAAAAGTATAGTTTTATTATTAAATGATTATAAAATATATTAATATTTATTATTAATTATTAATTAAGAGTTTTATATTAATTCAATATTTTATAGGTTATTTTATGATGATTAGACCACGTTATTTTATTCAAACAAAAGATGATTTATTTTTTGCAGTTAACACATATTACCATCCAGAAGATGCAATTATTGCATTTTTAAGATATGTTCCTGATGAATCTGGAGATCGTGAAGTCAATGGTGTTAAGTATAGGAAAGTTGACAGTGCTGAAGCTTATGATTATATTAATAAAAATCATCCAGAATATTTATTTAATTGGAATGTTGAAAATAAGAAGATGATGGGAGTTCTTAAAAAGGATATTAAGAAGATCTTGAGTCCAGTTGAACGTTTAAATGAGATTATTAATGATGAAAGTAATGATCCATATTATAAAAAGGTTAAAAAATTAGCAAGTATTTTTCATAATGAAGCTAATATTAGTTATAATGATATGGGAATTACTGGATCTACACTTGCTGGACTTCAAAGGTCTAAAAGTTCAGATATTGATTTTATTATTTTTGGTCTTGATAATCATAAAAAAGCAAGAGCATTATATGGAAAACTTAAGGATGATCCAAATAGTGTTTTAAATAGAATTGAAGGAGATTTCTGGAATAGAGTTTATAATAAACGTATAAAAGATGATTCTTTAAGTTTTGATGAATTTATATGGTATGAATCAAGAAAAAATAATCGTGGTTTAATTTGTGGTACATTATTTGATATTTTATCTACTATGAATCCTGAAGATTTAGAAAAAGAAGAAGATCTCTATTATAAACAAATTGGATCTATGAAAATAAAATGTGAAATTGCAGAAGACAAACAATCATTAGATACTCCATCTATCTATAAAGTTAAGAATATTGAAATTTTAGATGGACCTTGTGTTAAAATTGAAAATGTTGTTTCATATACACATACTTATGCTGGTGAGGTAATAAATAATGAAAAGGTTATTGCAGCTGGAGTATGTGAAGAAGTTACTCATAAAGATAGTGGAAAAAAAACATACAACCTAGTTGTTGGAACAACACGTGAATCAATAAATGAATATATAAAACTAGAAAAAAGTCCAATAAAAAAATAAAAAAAGAAAGAGATGAAATTAAATTACTTCATTTACACGATCAATATCAAACTGAGCAGTCTTAGCCACAGCCATCACAGCCATAACTCCAGCTTGAACAGGATCAGTTACAACCAAATCAGCATGTTCTCTTACAGAACCAACCATATTTAGACTTATAACTTTAACACCATATTTTTCTTTAATTTCATCAATTGCATTAACAATAGATCCACCCATTAAAGAACCAGCTAATACTAGAACACCAACACGTGGAAGACAACCAACTGCACGGATTGCTTCAGTTAATTTTTCTTCACCAGCAAGAGGTAATGTATCAACACTTATTCTCTCACCTCTTATATTATGACGATCAGCCTCTGTAATTGCACCTAATGCTACTTGTGATACTTGTGCTCCACCACCTATAATAATAATTCTTTTTCCCCAAACTTTATCCATTGATGGAGATTTTTTAGCATCAACTACTTCTGGAAACTTAATTAATTCAGAAATCAAATCATCAATATCCTCAACATTTTCTAACTCAATATATGTAGAAGCATGATCATCAGAATCCATATATAAATGAGTATATGTAATATTAAAACCATTACTTGCAATATAATCAGTTACTTTTCTTAAAACTCCTGGTTTATCAATTGCCCTTATTGTTATTGCATTTATCATTATATCTCCCGCTAATATTAACATGATTAATAAAATTAATCAATTAACAATTACATTTATTTATAATTTTATTCTTATAAAAATTTTAATAAAATAAACAAAAAACTATAAAAAATATCTAAGAAATTTAAAATAATAAAATCCAATATTAAAAAATAATATACTTTATTTTAAAAAAATATATGATTAAAAGTAAATTTAATAATTTAAAATACTTTTTTAGACCATTATTTTAATATAATATTATTTTTTCATTATCAAAAATTTTTCATCACAAATCATAATCCAATTTACAAAAAAATTTAAATTTTTATTAAAAAAAATTAATAAATATAAAAAATTTTTATTAAAAAAAATATTATAAAATATAAAGTAATATTTATATATTATTAAGAATATATTATAAAAATAGTGAGGAGTTACTTAGTTAATAGTACATCCGCTAATATATATTCAAAAAAATAGGGTATTGTATTACATTAATAATTGAAACTATGATAATCCTAAATACTTTAGATATATAAACTACAACATCCAATCCACCAAATTGATCAAGTAGTTTAAGAAAAAAAATAAGATACAATACCCTTAATATCCCATTATATAATTAATTATTATATTCATCTCCCAAAATAATTCCTTTTTAATATTAATTTTCTAAGAAAAATTTTGAGATTTAGAAAAAAAGTTTTTATAATATGTAATAATTTTAAAAAAAAGAAGATTAATAAATTTAGTAACCCATACGTAATGAATTAACTATTTTTTTGAAAAAGCCTTGATTTTGTTCTTTGTTATTATTTGTATTTAATTTAATTGTATAACCACAATTTGGACATAATATTATGTCACCACCACAGCCACAATTACAATCTATTCTTTCAGCTTTTTTCTCATCAAATACACAGCCACATATTCTACATTCTGCCATTAAATTACACCTCTACTAAATTATTTTTTAACTCTATATTTTTAATGATTTTTTAATCTTACTTAATACTGATACACTATTTCCATTTTGACTTTGTGGACGAAGCATTTCATGACCACAATTTGGACATCGAACATTACGTCCTTTACATCCACCAAATGCACAGTTACATTCACATTCTACGGCTTCTTCAATATCAAATTTAAAGCCACATAACATACATTGCATTAAACATTCCTCCAATACTTAATATATTAAATTATAATTAATAAATAAAATTTTTTAAAAAAAAAAAAGTAATTAGTATAAAATTAAATTTATACTATTTTTATCTAGGCAAATCCTAGTAAAAGTCCTCCTTGGTATACAATAAATGAAGCTACATACGCAACTACACAACATATTAGTATACACGCACCTACCCACTTCCATGAGTTTGTTTCTTCTTTTATTGCTCCTAAACATGCAAAACATGGTACATATAATAATACAAATACCATGAATGATATTGCTGATAATGGTGTAAATAATGCTGGTAAAACTGCTGTTAATCCATCATCACCCACTCCGAAGAGTGTACCAAATGTTGATACTACAATTTCTTTTGCCATTATACCAAATACAAGTGCTACTGCAGCTTGCCAGAAACCAAATCCTAATGGATCAAATATAGGTGCTATTACATTTCCAACTATTCCAATAATACTACTTGCTGATCCTTCATCTACACCTAATGGTAAGTTTCCAAGTATCCATACTAATATGGATGTTCCTAATATGATTGTACCTGCTTTTTTAATAAATAAAGAACCTCTTTCCCACATGTGTAATAATGCACTTTTTAATGTTGGAATCCTATATGGAGGTAATTCCATGATAAATGGTGCTGATTCTTCAGCAAATACGGTTCCTTTTAATAATCTTGCAACAATAATTGCTACAATCATTCCTAATATGTATAAACCAAATGTTACTTCTGTTTGGCATTGTTCAAAGAATACTGCTGTGAATAATGCATATATTGGTATTCTTGCACTACAGGATATAAATGGTAATGCTAACATTGTAGATATTCTATCACTTTCATTTGAAAGAGTTCTTGTTGCCATTATACCTGTTACATCACAACCAAATCCTAAAATCATAGGAATAAATGCTTTACCTGATAAACCCATAATTTTATTCATTGCTCTGTCTATAACAAAAGCTGCTCTTGCTAAATATCCTACATCTTCTATTAAACTTAACAAGAAGAACAGTATGAATATAATTGGGATAAATGTAAGAATTGAACCTACTCCACCAATTACACCATTTAATACAAATGATGCTAAAGCTCCATCTCCTAACATTGGTGTTAAGTAATCAATTAATAATGAAAATCCTTCATCAATTAAATCTTGGAATGGTCCACCTATTGTGTAAGTTAAATAGAATACCAAATACATTACTACTAAAAATATTGGAATTCCAAGAATTCTATTTGTTACTATTGAGTCTATTTTATCAGTTAGTGTTTTTTTATCTCCAGAAGGTCTTTTTACCGCTTTTTTCATGATTGTAGCTATCAATCCATATCTTGCATCGATAAAAGCATCATCTAATTTTTGATGTAATATATCTTCTAGATGTTTTTTAATTTCATTTACTTTTCCTAAATTATCTTTATTTGGTGATTTTTCAGCTATTTTTACTACTTCTTCATCACCTTCTAATAATTTTATTGCAATCCATGATTCTGGAGCTGAACCTACTTTTAAATCAGGGAATAATGATTTGACCTCATTAATATGATCATCTAATTCAAATCCATATGTTAATTCGGATGCTTCACTTTTTGGATGTCTTGAAGCTTTAATTGCTGTTCTTACAAGTTCATTGATTCCTTTTCCTTCTCTTGCATCTACTACTACAATTGGAATTCCTAATGTTTTTTCTAATTTTTTAACATCTATTTTATAACCTGCATCTTCTGCATAGTTAAGCATGTTTAATCCAATTACTGTATTTGCACCAGTTTCCATTATTTGAAGTGTTAGATATAAATTTCTTTGAAGATTTTCTGCATCAATAATGTTTATTACTGCATCATTTTCTTCATAAATAATTGCATCTCTTGATACTTCTTCTTCTACTGAGTAAGGGGTTAAACTGTAATTTCCTGGAAGATCTATTATTTCAATATCATAGTTATCAAATTCGAAGCTTCCTGATTTTTGTTCTACGGTTTTACCAGGCCAGTTTCCAACGTGTTGTTTCATTCCTGTTAAATTGTTAAATACAGTACTCTTTCCTACGTTTGGGTTACCGGCCAGTAAGAATTTTAATTTTTCCATACAATACCTCTTAAATTTAGGTTAACCTAAATAACCTTTTATAAAATATAATTAATAATTCAAACAACTATAAAAAAAGATTCCTTATTAAATTAAATCTAAAATAATTAAAAATAAAAAAATAGAATTATTCTAATTCAATTGATTGAGCTTCTTCTTTTCTTAAAGCTAAAGAAAATCCTTGTACTCTAACTTCAAGTGGATAACCTAATGGTGCTTTTCTTTGAAGTTTAATTGGTGTTCCAGAAACCATACCCATTTCTTTTAAATGTTTACCAAGTGATCCTGTTACTTTTTGTGTTTTTACTACGCCAGTTTCGCCAGTTTTTAAATCATCAACTGTTTTAACCATAAATTATCGCTCCCTTATTTATTTAATAATAATCTTAATTTAATTTTTTCCTTTATGAAATTAAAGAAATAACTTTCAATTTTATTAAAGTTATTTTTAAAATTAAATGTAAAAATTAGGTATACCTAACTTTCTTACTATTATCTAAGTATACCATAGTATATAAAGATTCTGTTAATAAAAAATAGTATAAAACTAAACAAAATATAACTAATAGATAAAAAAAATAAACAATTATATTAAAATATAATTAAAAAATAGATAATTACTAATTTTAGTCTATCCAAAAATTATAATTTTTTAAAAAAAAATTTTGATAAACCTAAACTTATAAAATAATACAAAAATATTTAAAATTAAAAATAATAAATTTATAAAAAAAAAATAAAAATAAGAGAAAAGCTATAAAGCTTTTCTTTCTTCATCTAATTTATGTTTAGCTACTTCATATTCAACTAAGAAATCCCCATCGTCATTTACAGGAATAATTTCTAAACCTAAAGCTTCATGTTCTTCAATCCATTGATCATCAAGAACTGGAACTTCTAATTTAATTGGTTCATCAGAATGATTTACTACAATTAAATTTCTGAAAGATGTTCTTAGTTCCACAATATAACCTGCTAAACTTATAATATGATGTGCTCTTAATACAATTTTCATTTAATCACCTTAAATAAATTACCTACATCCTTATAAGACGAAAGCAAGTAATACTCCTACTACAGCAATGATTGATGTTCCAATAACTGTAGGATAGAATTCATTATTAGTAAATAATGGTGAAAGTGCACTTACTACAGCTGCTGCCATTGTTAATATGATAGAACAAATGATAGGAACTATCATTGATACACCAAATACAGGAGGCATTCCTAAGAATAATGTTGAATAGATACATGCTCCTACAAATATTAATAAAGCATGAGCCATTACATAAACTGCTCTGTATTTAGCCATGTATTCAAGAAGTGGACCTTCAATTACATCAGAGTGTCCTTCTAAGTATGCAAAAGGATTAGAGTTAAGTATAATTAAGAATCCAATGAAGAATACAATTGTACCAATAATACCAGGTACACTTAATAAGAATGGACCATTTACTAATTGAACTGCTACAATACTATATAAATCAATACTACCTGCCATTACTGCTGGTATAAATAAAGCTATATAAAATGGTAAACTACCATAAGATATAAGTTTTAATGATCTGTTAGCACTTAATTGTTCAAAGAATGATTGTTTAGCATCCCTATGTTTTCCACCTTTAGCTTTATCTGGGAACGGCATTGTTTTAGATAAGAATGATTGTGAGAATGAACTCATAAACACATACATTACTTCTTCTAATTTTAATAATCCAACTACTGCTACAAGACTAGCGAAAGGCCCCCAAGCAATGTATACTTGTGGAACTAATATTATGAATAATACTGAAACTACTATTAATGTAAATAATGGTAACGCATTATATACTCTTGGTAATATTGCAGATGGGTTTAATGTTTGCTTAAAGAAGAATTTTAATGTTGTATATACACCTGGACTTGAAAGTTGAGGTCCGAGTCTTTGTTGAACTCTTGCTTCTGATTTCTTTTCAATACCTGGTAACCATAAACATACAATTCCAGCAATAATAAACGCACCTATAACATACCCAATTGATGTTATTATATCCATTGTCTGAACTCCTATAATTTAATTACTTGTATAGCTCTATCAGTACAAGTGAAACATGGGTCACATGATACAATTGCAAGTTGAGCATCTTGAACTGGGTGACCAATACATGCTTCTTGCATTGCAGCAATATTTGACATTGATGGTGTTCTGATAATACTATGTCTTACTTTTCCATCTTCAAGACCATATGAGTGGTAACATACACCACGAGGTACTTCTATGTAACTTTTATATACTGGAGAATCAGTTACTTCCCAGTCTCTGTTTACAATCGGTCCGTCAGGTAATCCTTTGATTACTTGTCTAATAATTTTTGTAGATTCAAAGATTTCTGTTGCTCTCATAAGAATATTTGCTCTTACATCTCCACCATCTTGAGTGATAATGTCGTATTCAAATGGTTCATATTCGAACATTTTTTCTCTGTAATCGTATTCATAACCTGTTGCTCTTAATGATGGTCCGGTTACGTGTAAATCTAAAGCTTGTTGTCTAGATAATTCACCAGTACCAGTAATACGGCTCATTACCATAGGATCAGCAATGAATCTTTCAGCAAAGTCTGCTACTTTTTCATCAATATAATCCATGGTATCAAGAACTCTTTGTTGTTCTTTAAGATTTAAATCTGCTCTAGGTCTTACTCCACCAAGTACAGATATACCATATTGAACTCTGTTTCCACCCATCATGTATAAAAGATCCATTACAGATTCCCTTATGTAGAAAATTCTCATTGCGAAAGTTTCATGACATAATACTTCTGATCCGTGACCTAAGTATAACATGTGACTGTGTAATCTTTCTAATTCTTCTGCAAGAACACGTAAATATACTGCTCTTTCTGGTATATCAATACCGATTGCTCCTTCACCTACACGGCAGGATTGATATATGTGGCCGTTAGAACAAATACCACATACTTTTTCTGATAAAGCATTTGCTTTTTCTACAGGTAATCCTTCCATGATTCTTTCTATTCCTCTATGGTTTAAACCTACAGTAATTTCAGCATCCTTAACTATTTCATCTTCAACAAATAGTCTAACTCTGTAAGGCTCTAAAGCTGCTGGATGTACTGTACCCATATCAAGTTCTGTTTCAAAAACTTGTCTTTCTTTTTCATTACAAGTTGTTGCCCCATCTATTTTTGTAACCATAAATACTCCTCTTAATTATTTATCTTCTTTTTGTAGTAGTATTGGTATTACTGATACTACTCCAGCTACAACATCTTCTGGTCTTACTGCACATCCTGGGATTTTAGCATCAACAGGTATGACATTATCTACTGGTCCTTCGATTTCTTCAGATGGAATATCTCCATGAATGGTTTTGTAAACTCCACCTGTTAAAGCACAAGCACCTACAGCCACTACTAATTTTGGTTTAGGTATTGATTCATAAATTTTAAGTAGTGGTTCTTTAGTCCAATGAGTTACTGGACCTGATACAACTAAAACATCAGCTTCTCTTGGATTCCATGTTAAATAAACATTATATTGTTCAAGATCGAATTTAGGAGATAAAACTGTGTTTACTATTTCTATATCGCAACCATTACATCCACCTGTATATACAAGCATAAGATGTATTGATTTTTTACGAGATTGTGATTTAATTCCCATTATATCCCTCTAATTCATTCTTTTTGTTCAGCATCTTGAGAAGCTTCTGCTTCTTTTTGTGCTTTTTCTTTTAGTTCTCTATTTTTCTGAATGATTGAATCATCAGTTAAATATTGTGCTAAGTATTGAATGTTTTTATCAGATACTTCTGCTGGATCTAAAATCATACTATTTACATCTTTATCACATTTTGTACCAACATCATTTGGGTGAATAGTTGCTGCTACTCCAAATAATGCATAAATTGGACAGAAATCGTGACATTGATAACAGTGAACACAACCAATTTCATCAATTTCAGGTACTGCTGTTTTTACAATACCTTCTGCTATTTCCACCGGTTCAATAGGATTCATTACTATAGCTTTTGTAGGACATACATTTGCACATCCACCACATCCAATACATTCAATTTCTGCAACTTTAGGTGATGGTTTAACATTACCATTAAGTGCATCTTCACGTAATTGTAAATCTGTTCTACATTCACTTCCAAAGATTAATCTTTTGAGGTTAACATAGATCCCTTCAATAAAAATTTTTCCTAAACTCATATTGTTGCCTCGAAGTTTCTTTGTATTTTTATTGCTCTAGCTGGACATGCTGTTTTACAAGCTCCACAGTAAATACATCTTTGATTGTTGATGTTTAAGTTACCATCTTCATCTTTAGTAATTGCTTTGAATACACATGCATCTACACATAGACCGCAGCCTATACATAATTTATTATTTAACATAGAGTATCCACTTGCAATTTTATATTTAAGTGGTGTTGTTTTTGGAATTGCTGAAACTGGACAGTACATTGCACATTTTTCACAAAGAACACATTTATCAAAGTTTACTTCAACTTTACCATCTGCGATGGTTAATGCTTCTTTAGGACAAACTTCTACACAAAGACCACATTTAATACATTTGTCTGCAATTTCTCCAGCCCATGTGGTTCTTCCAAATTTACGTGCTCCATATTTACATTCTTTTACACAGATACTACATTCCACACATAATCCTTCAAGTGTAATTTTTGAATCTGGAACAAATTCAAGTATTCCTTGTGGACATGCAGTTACACATGGTGCATGAGCTTTATCTTTTGCACATGGTTTTTCATTGTTCACATTATTTCCTAATGAACATGAATCAACATTATATCTGAGTCTTTTATTAATTACTTGTAAACCATCAGTTGGACATGCATCTGCACATAATTTACATTCGATACATGCAATCATTTTTGTATCATTTTCAACATCATATTCTGGATGGTTGATTTCAAGTTTTAAATCTTTTGCTACAATTGCATCGTTTGGACATTCAATTAAACATTTGTAACATATTGCACATTTTCTCATATCTATGTGATATTCTCCACCTTCTTCGATAGGTCCAATAGCATTTCTTGGACATACATCTACACATATATCACATTTTGTACATACACCTGGTTCTACATATGAGAATTTAATTGAATTTGATGGACATACATATGCACATCTTCCACATTCAATACAGTCATCATGATTAGTTCCAATATTTACACGGTTAACCAATTCATTTTCCATTTTAACTGGTCTTTTTGGTTGTGGTTGTCTTGCATGTTGTGGACATGGTGGTACACATACACCACAGTTAGAACATAATCCCATGAGTTTTCCATCTTTTATTGTGATAACATCTACTGGACAAACATTAATACACATACCACATGTGTTACATTTTGTCCTATCTACTACATAACCGCCCAATTTATTTTTATATATTGCTTTGTTTGGACATACTCTTTGACATTTACCACAAGTTATACAGCTTACTACTTTCCCATTAACTAATTTTATTGCATCAGTAGGACAAGCCTCTACACATTTTCCTGAGCCATTACAATCTTTTGTTGTTAAAAACATTTCATATTACCCCACTTAAGCCTTACTTTTAGTTCCGAATAATGCTCTTCCGATTATTGCACCAATAATTGAAGCTACAAATCCTGGTCCAATTGGTAAACCACCATAGTATGGGAAGTTACCTAACCAAAATGCAAGGATTATTCCTGAAATTATTATTGCAATCCATGATGAAGTGTTAAGGTGTATTCCTTTTGTAGGTGTTTTATGCATAATTGTTCCTATTAATAAACCTATAATAAAACCACACACTACAGGTCCTATATATGCTACTCCAAATAAATTAGGAGCTGATGCTTGTATAAATTCTGTAACCATAACATATTCCTCCTAGTCTATTTCCTCATCATCTACATAATCTTCACGGTATTTTGTAACACCATAGAAGAGTATTACTAAAGTTGTTAATCCTATAAATACTTTTAAACCTATTACTATGTTTAAATATGGTATAATTCCTGCGTGTAATGCATCAGGATAATTAAATATATTTTGTATAGCTGTTGGTACTAAACCATTTAAGTTAGTTCCTAAGTTGTATAGGAATGAACCACTATATAATAATCCAAATAAACCTAAAATTACATAACATAATGCTCCGCAACTTTCAATTACAGACATTCTTTCATGTGAAAGATTAAATGGATTTTCTTTTAATCCGTATGCTAATATACAGAGAATAGCTCCTGAAGCTATCATAGCTCCACCTTGGAAACCTCCTCCTGGAGTAATGTGTCCACCAAGTATGGTCATAGCTCCATAACCTATCATCATAAATGATACAGGATATGCTACTAATTTAAGAAGATCACTCATCGTCTTTTCCTCCAAGGTTTACTTTTCCTCTACCGAATACGAGCATTGTTATTACTACTGCACTTACTAAAATTAAAGCTTCACCTAATGTATCGAATCCTCTGAAATCAAATACAATGTTAGTTACTAAGTTAGGTGCAATTGATACCCCTATTCCTTGGTATATATAATTTATTCCTGGATAAATTAAATAACTGAATTGGAATACTGAGTTTAAAAATATTGCTGAAAATGTAAGTAATGATAATGCCATTGCAATTTTTCTTGCTGTAGAATTCATATTATACTTACCCCCCAGTTAAATATTATTGCTATTATTGCTAAAGCTAAAACAGCATAAAAAGTCATGTTATTTAAATCATCATTATGTTCTTTGTACAATTTAGGCATTAATGGAGTTGCATAAATAAATATTAACATTAAAGCAACTTCCACAACAATCATTAATGCAGGACTTACTAATCTAATAGTTAAAGCAGCTATCATAATAGAAGCCATTAATAATAATTCAGCAGACATGATTGATGAAGTTTGTACTCCTGGTACTAATGTTTCTTCAGGATCTGCCCCAAATGTACTTTTTAATGTTGCTACAAGTTTTTCGTACATATTCATTTTATCACCTTATATTAAAGCAGATAAAGCCATCATTCCAAGGTTATTTACTACTAAATCAGGACATAAACCTACTACTAATGCAATGATTAAGAATAATACCATTACTGCTATTGTTGTTTTTGGAACTTTAGCACTGGATATTTCTAATTCATCTGGTTTAGGTCTGAGGAATATCATGTATGTGATTTTT
>CAZHBQ010000040.1:0-12948 GCA_964530785.1 uncultured Methanobacteriaceae archaeon
TCTAAATCTTTTTTAAATGTATTGATATATTCTTGTTTTAGGTTTTCATATGAATTTATGGTGCTATTATGAATAATATTGTTTGTTTTGTTAATATATACTTCTTCTTGTTCTTTGGTATCAGAATTTTCTTCTATATCTTCATAAATTATATTACTATGTGTATCTTCAGTATTTTGTATATTTTCTTGTATATCGGTGTTTGTATTTGTAGCTGTAACTGCTGTGATTGTTAATATTAGTGTAATTAAGAAAAATAAGATATGTGATTTATTTATTTTCATAATACTCTCCTTATTGTTTTTTCATTTTCAGTATATATTTATATAATTAAATTATTATATATTTTTTAATTTTTTTTAAAATTAAGTTTAATAGTTAATTTTTTTAATATTAAAAATATTATGAAAAATAAGTTAAGAGTTTCATTAAAATTAGTTTTAATATGTAATTATAATAATTTATTTAAAAAATAGTAAAATATTTAAAAAAAAATAAAAAGTAAAAGAATTAAATCTCTTAAACTATCTGTGGAATCTTTTTGAAGTTTTTAGATCTTGTACTTCTAAGACCTATTAACATTGTTGAAAGATTATGTAAGAAGGATGTTACAGATGGTGTAATAATACCTGCAGTTCCAAGAGCTATTAAAGAAGTATTAATTGTCACTATATCAAAATAGTTTTTATCAATAGTTTCAAGCATTTTTTCACTTAGTAATCTTAATGTTATAAGATCATCTAAAGAATGTCTAAGAAGTGTAATATCCGCAACTTCACGAGCTAAATCAGATGAATCTTTCATAGCTACTGATACATCTGCTGCAGATAATGCTGGTGAATCATTAATACCATCACCAACCATAATTACCTTTTTACCTTCTTGTTTGAGTTTATTAATAATTCTTGATTTATCTTCAGGTAAAACTTCTGATTTGTATTGTGTTATTCCAAGAGTTTGAGCAGTTGTTTTTGCTGCATTTTCTGAGTCACCAGTAAGCATTATAATGTTTTTGATACCTAACTTTTTAAGTTCATCAAGTACATGTTTTGCTTCAGTACGTGGAGGATCATCAATACATATTATACCTTCAAGTTTTCCATTTATTGCAAAGTAAATAATTGAATATTGATCTTTATTTTCTTCAATAATTTTATTATCTTTTTCTGTTATTTCAACATTTTCATCTTCAATAACAAAATGTCTACTACCAATAACAACTTTTTTACCAAGAAGTTTTGATGAAATACCATGAGCAACAATGTATTCTACTTCTGAATGTAATTCATCTGTATGATCTAAACCTTCTTCTTTAGCTTTATTTACAATTGCATTAGCTACACTATGTGGGAAGTGTTCTTCAAGACAAGCTGCTTGTTTTAACAGTTCAATTTCTGTTAAATTTCCGAATGGAACTACTTTTGCTACATGAGGACATGCTTTTGTAAGTGTTCCTGTTTTATCAAATACTATTGTATCTGCAGTAGCATATGCTTCTAAGAATTTTCCACCTTTAATTACAATTTCTCTTTCTGATGCTTCACGCATAGTTGAAATAATTGTAAGTGGTGTTGCTAATTTTATTGCACATGAATAATCAACTGTCAGTGCTGCAAGTGCTTTTTCAGTATTATTAGTTAATAAATATGTAAGTCCAGTTAGACCAAAGTTTAAAGGTACAATTGAATCAGCAAGACTTTCAGCTTTACTCTGAATTTCTGCTTTATGTTGTTCTGAATTTTCAATTAATTCAAATATTTGATTAATTCTAGTTTCTTCATTAACAGCATCTGTTTTTACCACAATTGTTCCATTTTCAACAATAGTTCCAGCAAATACACGTTTTCCAACGGATTTATTTACTGCTTGTGATTCTCCTGTCATTGTAGCTTCATTAATTTCAGCGTCTCCTTCAATAATTGTACCATCAACTGGAATTATTGTTCCTGTTCTTACAATAACTTTGTCATCTTTTCTAATATCACTGAACGGAATTTCGATCTCTTCACCAGTATCTGTTTTAATCCATACTTTATTAATATTAATCATTAAACTATTTTCTAATGAATGTTTAGTTTTTTCTATTGTGTATTCTTCAAGAATATCTGTTAATCCAAGAAGGAAAGTTATAGAACCAGCAGATTGTATTGTTCCTTTAAGAAGTGTCATTGTAATTGCTGTTGCATCTAGTAAATCTACATCTAATCTAAAGTTTAGTAAACTTTTAATTCCATTATACATATATGGAATTGAATTTTTAATAATAATTATTTTACCAATTGGCACTGGTAAAATTAGCATTGAAAAGTATCTTTTAGCTATTTTGTATATTATTTTATTGATGTATTTACGATTAATATTTGCATCTATTTCGTATTCTGTTGGATCTGCTTCGAATAAATCTTCTTTTTTAATAGTTTGAATTGCTTTTAATACTTGATTTTTATTTTTAGAGTATTTAACGTAGATACTTCCATTAGTATAAGAGACTTTTACTTTTTTTATATTCTTGTTTTCTGATAATAATTGTGCAATTCCATATCCTTCTTTTTCAGTGAAAGCATATTTTCCTGCTCTAACTCTGAGGGTATCTTTATTATTATCAAAGACTATTTTAAATTTCATATTTAGTTCCCTTATATTATAATTTAAAAATAAAGTGGAAGGTTAAGAAAAATTAAATTCTTCTTGAATTTTTATTCTTCATCTTCAGAATCTTTTTCTTCTTCTTCGTAGATTTTTACTTTTGTTTTTTCTTTTGCTTCTTGATGAATGTCTTCTGCATCTTCTTTAATGTTTTCAATTGTTTCTTCTATTGAATCTTTAGTTCCAAGAAGTGCTGCGGTTGTATTTACTGCAAGTTTGTGTACAGTTTCTGTTTCTGCTATTTTTTTAGCAGCACAAGCAGCTATTGCTCCGCCTATGAAATATTTAACTTCTTTTCTTCTTAAAAATTCTCTTGTGTCATCAGTCCATGTCATTGTTTTTTCTCCTATGTTTTCTACTTTTTAGTTAACTAATTGTTTATTTATAAAACCTTTTCTTTTTATTCATGACTAAATATTTTTTAGGCATGCTTAAAATTAGGTATACCTAAGTATATAGTTTTTTTTATATAATACTTTTTATCTTTAAAAAATAACTATACAAATTTTCTTTTTTTCATAAACATGTTAAAATAATGTAAAAAATATATTTAATACAAATATTATTTAAAATAAATATAAAAAAATAGTTCTTTTATTGATATAATTTTATTTTTAAAAAAAAATAGAAAAGGGTTATGAAATAAAAATTTTAATGAGATATTTTTATTGTTGAAAATTTATCAGGTGTACTTACTCCATTGAGTAATTTTTTCCATTCAGGTATATTACTTCCCCAATAATTCTCATTTATTGAATTTTGTGATCCTGATAAAGATGTTATTGCATCACCAGCATGTGTTGCATTATTATTAATAAAGTTTGATTGTGTTACTGTAATATTGCCTAGATTTGCTATTGCTCCTCCACCTATATTTTTACCAGTGACTTTATTTGTTGTGAAGTCAGTATGATATACTGTTGTGTTTGCATGAACATACAATACACCCCCTATGGATATATTTTGTGATTTTGCTTCATTTGATATGAAATTACATCGTGAAAATGTTAAATTTCCTTGTTCTTGATATATTACTCCACCAAATGAGGTTGAACTTGTTGCTGTTGCTATGTTTGATTTAAATGTACAGTTTACATAGTTTGAATATGCATAATATCCTTCTATTGCTCCACCAACTACTGATTTTGCCTCTGCTGTGTTATATGATATATCTGTATTATATGACATTAATGCTGCATATTGTGTATATAATGCTCCTGCTCCTGCTGTTGTTGTTGCATATGCTTTGTTTGATTGAATTTTTGAATTATTTATATATAAACCAGCACCAAGACTGTTTATAGCACCACCAATTGCATAATCAGTTCCATTCACTGTATTTTTGTAAAAATTCGTATTTAATATTAAAATATCACCATATACTGCTTTTATTGCCCCACCAACTACTGATTTTCCTATTGCTTTGTTGGAATTAAATATTGAAGATGTTATCGTTAATTCTCCATCTTGGAAATAGATAGCTCCTGCTCCTGTTGAATTTGTACCTTGTGCTTGATTATTTGTGAAATTTACATTAACAATGTTTGTTGTATTATTTATGAGTCTTAATGCTCCACCTTCTGCATTTGTTGTTATTATTGTGTTATTTATGAATTCTGAATTAGTTATATTCATCTCTCCTGCTGAATATATTGCTCCTCCTGAAAATGTTCCTGTTGCTTTGTTTGCTATAAATTTTACATTTGTTATATTGAGTTTTCCAAGTGAGTATATTGCTCCTGCTGTTCTTGTATCAGTACTTTTTCCATTTCTTAATGTTATTTTTTGTATTGTAAGTACTGCATCATTTTTTATAACTGAAAGTATTGTTTTTCCACTATTATTTCCATCAATTATCGTGTTTCCACTACCAATAATTTTTACACTAGAATTTAATTGTATTTGTGATTCATAATAGATTCCATTTGCCATATTTACTGTACCAAAAAGACTTACATGACCTACTGCATATTTTAATGTTTTAAATGGGTGTTCTTTATCTCCAAGATTGTTATCATCACCATTTGGTGATACATATACTTCTTTAAGTGCAGATACTGTTAGATTATTTATTGAATAAACTGATTTATAATATTTATTTGATTGTAATGTTGCAATATATTTTAATGTTAATCCACTATAATTATATGGTGGAGTATATATTATGGATGCTTGTCCATTTTTTACTTTTGAAGTACCTATGACAGTTCCATTTATCTTAAATTCAATTACTCCATTTTCTGCATAATGTTTTGTTTCATCAACAATATTTACTGAAATATTTACTTTTTGACCTACTGTTACATAAGATGGTTGTGATACTATGCTTGATTCAAGTTTTGTTATATTTATATAATTTAAATTATTACTTGAATAATATGCATGACTTCCTAGATATGTTCCATTTAATCTATATACTCCTTCTGAATATCTTCCTAATTTAAATGTATAATTTGCAGCACCATCTACTACCCGACTCATTCCAATATATTTTCCATCTATTGTAAAGATTACAACTCCACCATTTACTTTTTGTTGATTTTTATCCTCAACTTTTGCTGAAATTGTGGTTGTTGTTCTACTTTTTGAATCAACATATCTTGTTGTTGTTATAGTACCAATTTTTCCAACTTCAATGGTTCCATTACTATAACTATCAGCATATTTCCAATAACCCACATATATTGCTTCAACTGTATAATTTTTTTCATAATTAGTTGTTGGTTTATATGAAAATAGTGCATAACCATTTGTTATATTCATATATTTTTTTGCAATACCGTTTATTTTAAAAAGTATCGTTCCCATATGTACATTATTTTCATTTTCATCAATTACAGTAGCTGTTAAAGTTATCGTATCATTAATTTTAGATTGTATTGTTGGAACAACAACTTTTGTTTTAAGTTGTGTTAATGTTAATGTAGAATTTATTGTTGCTGTATTAACTTTTGATGTTGGTTTTGAAATTACATTAACGGTATATGTTTTACTATTAAATTCTGAAGGTAACACGTAATACAATACAGCATTACCATTTTCATCAGTTTTAGTATTTCCAATTGTTACACTATTTATTTTATATACAACTTCTGTATTGTTAATAGGCCGTCCTAATTCATCAATAAGTGTTGAATTAAATAATGTTTTTGATCCTGCTTTTGATATTATATTTGTTGTATTTATCGTTGAATCTAATTTTTCAACTATTAAACTAACAGTTATATTCTTTGCAATATATTTATAGTTTCCACTATATATTACATCAAATCTATATTTTCCAGGAGTATAATTCGCATTTAAAATATATGTTGCTGTTGAATTAATTACTTGTATTTTTGGTGAAACAGTTGTTCTGTTTATTTTAAATACAACATTTCCTGTAGCATTCTCTGCTAAAGTTAATACAATTTCTTTTTCAGATAAATATTTTATAGTTATATCCTCTAAGTAGAGGTTTGGATCTAAATTTTTTTCACTTATGTTTAATATTAATGTTGTATTAATTTCTTTATAATTATATTTAGAATCCCCAGAATATACGAAAGTTAATGTATATGTTGGATTTTCGTATGTTGTTGGTATTTCATAGACATATCTTACATACATTGATTCTATTGTTATCTTATCGGAGATTGTATTTCCATTTATTTTAAAAACACAACTTCCAGTTGCATCATCATCAATTATTGCTGTAAATGTAGTATTTTTTCCAGGAGTAATTGGATTATTATTTAATCGTATATTTGGATCAATTTTTTCATTCAATCCATCAATTGGCTGTTCTTGTTCTGATTGATTATTTTTAGCATTTTGTGTAGATTCTTTAGTTGACTTGAGAATAGATTTTTTATTCGTATTTTCAGAAATATTTGAAAGATCATTATCAATTATAGAGTTTTGTATGTTATAATTACTATTCAAAGTAGTATTTTCATACGTTGTATTAACAGATGTGTCTGAAATATTATATGCAGATACAGAAGTTAATGTTATTAAAAATAAAACTACAAGAAGAGTTAAAATAACATGACTCTTTTTAATGTTAATATGTTTAACCTCCTTTTTTAATTAATACTTGAAAAATATTATTTACAAACATTCTCCATGAAAGATAATATAATTTAAGTATTATATATTTTTATTCATAAATAATTGAAAAGATAGTATTTAAGTATTCTATTCAAAAAATATAAAAAATAATAATAATCTTATTATAATTTGATAAATAAATATAATTTTATAAAAATTAAAAAAATAATTATTAGAATTAATATCTTTAATTGCTTTTTTAAAAGTTTTTATTTAAACAAAAAAAAGGAGGCTAAATCTTGTTAGACCAATTCATGCAATATGGAATATTAGCCGCAGTATTGATATTCGGAGTTAAAATTGGATTAGCTTTAGGATTTTCAGGGATTAAAAGAAAAACTGTTGGATACATTCTAATGGGATATGCCATTGGTCTAGTTGTACTTTCATATCTAATGGAACCATTTACAGACATTTTATATAATTTTGTATATAATTATACATCAGCAATATTTGCTGTCATAGCATTGATTATTCTCTTTACAGGATTTAAAACAATTTATGACTGGAAAGTAACAGGAAACGATGTTGGTTCAGGAACATGTATGGCTGTTGTTGCACCATGCCCATGTTGTTTTGGAGCAATTTTAACATCAATATTACTTGTATCTCCAATGGCAAGCGTATCATCAGTATCTCTTGGAGCTCTTTCAGCAATAAGTTTAGTTATAATTATGGGAGTGACATACTACTTCTCTAATTTAATTGTTAAAAAAATAAAAAAGCCCTACCCTATAGTGTTAGGAAATTTCATGATATTTATTGGAATGTATTTTACATTATGTCTTATCATACTTCCAAACATTGAACTTATAACTGCAGGAACACCAATTGAAATTCAATCATTAACAAATGTTCTAAAAATGGTAATTGTAATTCTAATTTTAATGATAATTGGAGGAATTTATGCTAAAAAAAGAAACGAATTCTTGAAATATTAAAAATCAATCATAGGAGGATTAAAAATGACAACTATCCCTGGAGGAGACATATTATCTGGAATATTAAATGTTATAGCTCAAAGTTTATTGCTTCCAGTAATGATTTTACTTGTAATATTTATTATATTTTCAATTATAGAGTTAGGATCAATTATTGCTGAATACACCAGTCGTAAAAAAATTAGTGTAGAAGATAAAACAGAGATTATAGAAAATATTGTAACTTCTGAAAATAAAGAAAATATAGCTAAAGTAATAAAAAATTCAAAATTAACAAAAAATGATAAAGAACTTTTATGTTCTGTTGCTTATCTTGATACAGAAAGATATGACAAACAAACACGTGAAATATTAACTCGTACTCTTCTTGAAGATCAAGAAGATAAAATTTCTAAAACTTTAGAAAAAGATGAAATTATTTCTAAAATTGGATCAGGATGTGGACTTTTAGGTACTATTATCCCAATGGGTCCTGGACTTGCAGCATTAGGTGCTGGTGATATGACAACTTTAACATCAAACTTAACTGTAGCTTTTAACACAACAACAGCAGGTTTAGCTTCCAGTAGTTTATGTTATGTTATATCTAAAATACGTCGTAGATGGTACCAAAAAGATATTGAAACATTATATGATATAGCAGAAGCAATTCTTGAGGTAATATAATGTCATTAAGAAAAAGTAGACTTAAACAAACTGAAGAAGATATTGATCCTATGGCTTCTGCTGTTAATATGACAGATATAATGCTTGTATTAGCTGTAGGTTTTCTAATATTTGCTGTAATGGCAACCGGGTCTCAAAGTATAATAGATGATTCATCACAAAGTTCAATGCAACAACAACAAACAACAGAAATAAGTGAACAAACAACAGAACTTGATCAACTACCTGAAAGTGTAACTAAATCTGGTTCAGGTTATCAAGAAAAAGGTACTGTATATCATGATCCTAAAACTGGAAAAATGGTTATGGTATCTTCTTAATATGAATATTATTTTTTCAATAATATTCTATTTTTCTTCAACTCCCTCCCTTTTTAAACATGAATATCTTATTTTAAAAAAAAACAGAATATATTTTATTAAATAAAATAAATTTTTTTAAATTAAATTTTAAAAAAATAATTTTTAAAAAATAAATAAAATAAATTTTATTTTTTATTTAGAAAAATTAAATAATTTAATATTACATAAATAGTTATTATAAATAAAAAAAAATTAGACACTTTTTTTTATTTAAAAATGATATGGTAGGTGAAAAAATGAAAACCATAAAGAAATTATTATTAATGACAATGATTTTATTAATGGTTAGTTTAGGTTGTGTTAATGCAATTGATGATTCAGATAACTCTACTTCAAATTATCATAACACAGACATAAGCAATGATATTTCATCACAAAACTATTCTAAAATAAATAATAACTTAAATGAAATAAAAACAACAACTAATATAGATATTGAAGATAATATAATCAATACAAAAATAAATAATAAAACAATTAAACAATCCTCGTATCAATATACAGTTACTAGTAATGAATATGATTTATTCTTCAGATACAATGAAACAAGTAACTTAACACAGACAACTGACATGATACATGATGGAGATACAATTAATTTACAAGGAAATTTTTCAAATGTTAATTTTACATTAGATAAAGCAAATTTAACAATTACAAGTATTGGTAAAAACGCAAAATTAATAAATTGTACTGTAACTATTCAAGGATTAAATGCTGAAGGATCTAAAGTAAGTAATTTAACAATAAGAAACTGTAATACATATGGTACTGGAATATATGTTAATCTAACAAAATCAGTCACTATAACAAATAATACAGTTTATGTAAATGGCCCATTTGCATTTGCTCTAGCTTGTGATAAGATGAACAATAGTTTAATTAAAGAAAACTATTTTGAAACTTCAGCACGAACAGATACAAATCGTACTCATACAGCAAGTGCATATGGTGAATGTTACTATAATCGAATTGAAAACAATACAGTTATAAGTGACTATGCTAATGGTATATACTTCAGTGTATATGGTTCTGGATTATTCCAAGGAGGATATTGTAACTATAATAATGTAACAGGAAACACTGTTAAAGGTGGAGATACCTCATGGAGTTACACAATACAAATTATGGGAACTGGAAATATAATCAGTTATAATAATGTTATGGGAGGATATCGTGGAATATCTACTCAAGACTTTGTAAATAACACAATTATAAATAATGAAGTAAATGGTACTTGTCAAGGAATATATGCATGTGAAGGAGCAATAGTTAAGAACAATATAGTACATGTAAATGGTTCAACCACAGGTATTGAAATTGGCGGAAATGGTGTTATTATTGATAACAATACAGTAACATCAAACGAAGGTAATTGTATTATTATTAATGCAAATAATGTTAATATAACAAACAACTATTTATGGTCTACTCTTGGATATGGTATATATTCAAAAGGTAAATATACTGAAATTAATATTACAAATAATACTATAATTAGTGCAAAAAATGGTATATTATTCAGAAAACAGTCAACAAGTAAAAAAATCAACTATATTACAATAACAAAAAACAGAATACAATCATATAGTGATTATGCTATTGATCTTAGTGAAGCAGGAGCTCAAAATCCTACAGATGTACATATTCTTGTTGATGAATCCAACGTATTAAACTGTACTTCTGGTCAAGGACTTGAAAAAGCATACCTTCCACCATCAACAGCATCAAATGAAAACATATCAGATTCAAACAAAACATATATTGTAACTGAAGACACATATTTTTCATATTTTACAGATGATTTCACAATAAATACTAAAAAAGTTCTTAAAAATGATACAATTATATTACAAGGTACTTTTAAGAATAAAGATTTCATATTTCCTATAAAAACACATGTTATTGGTGAAAATTGTACAATATATAATGGAACAATATCATTTATTGAAGATGCAGCTTCATCTAGTCTAACTAATGTTACTATAATAAATGATGAAAGAAGTGGTAATAATAGACATGGTATTGAAGTAATTGAAGTAAATAATTGTAAAATAACAAATAATAAAGTTAAAAATTATGACAAATGGGAAAGTTTAGGTATATTCCTATACTCCTCAAGTGGTACTACTATTACCAAAAATACAGTATATACTTCAGGTGATTATGTAAATTATGCAATTCTTGTATATGCATCTGACTTAAATAATATAACAAATAATACTATTAAAGTTAATCAATCAAATATTCCTCTTGAATATGATGATGAAATTATGTTAAATGAAAGAATTGGAACTATTAAAGAAATCCTTCATAATTATGGAATTTTAATGTTATATTCATCATACAATATTATAGATAATAATAATGTTCAAACAGAATCTTTATTTGATCAATATGTAATTCCAAGTAGTACTTGTAAAAATAGTATTGTTGGAATTGACATATACTACGATTCTAATTATAACACAGTATCAAACAATAAAGTAGTAATAAATGGTTATGGCCCATATAATTATGGTGTAGGAGTCCTTGGAGCTCCATGGGGAAGTTCTATAGGAGCATTAAATGCTACAAATAATTCATTTATAAAAAATGATGTGACTGTGAATGGAGGTTATTTTGCAACAGGAATTATTGTTGGATTAAATAGTATTAATACAAAAATTGAAGATAATATATTCAATGTAAATGCATTACATAACTCCACATCAAAAGGAGATTATGCATATGGATTAACCTTAGAATCATCAATAAATTCAACAGTGAATAGTAACATATTTAATCTAACAGCAGCAGCAATATATGGTATGGAATTATTTGATACTACAAACAATACAATATATGAAAATGATATATATGCAACTGGTTCATATCCATATGCAATTGCAGGATACCGTGCAACTGATTCAATTATAACATCAAATAATTTTAAAATAATAAATGGATCTTATGGTGAAGTCTCACGTGTAGGTCATACTGATGCTATACCATATGGTAAAACTGGAATTCTTCTTATGACCAATAGTATGAGAAATAATATTACATACAATACAATCAATACAACAACAGAATACACAATTAATTTAACTCAACAAGCAATTAACAATACAATTACAGAAAATTCATTACAATCTTCATCATATATTGGTGATGAAAGTGTAGATAATCAACACATATCAAATAATATTTCAAGAAATTTCTTACATTTCACATATATTACAATTTCACCAATAAAAGCGACAGTTGGATCTCCATTTACGATAACAAGTACAGTTTCAGCAACAACAAATGACTTAACTAATTTAACTGTTAAATTTAAAGTTGGAATAACTGATCTTGGTAGTGTTAAAGTTGATCAAAATGGAGTTGCTAAATTATATGTTAATGAAACAAGTTTCTTTAAAGCTACAACATACACAGTTATTGGAACAGTATCAGGAACTAACTTCCAAAATTCAACAACAACAGCTTCATTAAACTTAAATAAAACACTTAGTGATAGTCAAGTTATTGTAAGTAAAATAAATGGATTACCTGGAACTAATGTAACCTTGATTGCAGATGTAACTGATGGATATAATAGTAAATTATCAGGAAATGTAACATTTAAATTAGATGGTAAAATTTTAGATACTGTAAAATTAAATTTAGGTCGAGCAACATACTTATATAAAATACCTGCTAACACAAAAAGTGATGTATATGATATTATTGTAACTTATAATGGAAATGATGATTATTCAGCTTCTGAAGGAACTAATATTCTTGGAGTACAAACAAACACAGTAACAACTGTTGGAAATAGTACAGGAATCATCGGAAATAAAATAAATATAACTGGAAGATTTACACAAAATGGTCAAGCTATCACTGATGGTATAGCAATAATCAGTATTAATAATCAAAACATAGCAAATGTAACTGTAAATAATGGTAAAATCAGATATGAATACACTATTCCAACATCAATGACTGCAAAAAATTATACAATTTCAATAAAATATACGGGAAATGACACATTAACAGAATCAACTGGAAATAATACATTAACCATTATAAAAATACCAAGTTCTATTAATTACAATACAACACGTGGATATATCGGTGAAAATACAATCTTAAATATTAGTATTTCAAATAACATGAATACATATTATGCTAATAGTGGAAACATAACACTAAGTATTAATGGTGAAGTTCTAAGAAATTCTAATGGATCTTTAGTTGTTGGAAATATA
>CAZHBQ010000041.1:0-12946 GCA_964530785.1 uncultured Methanobacteriaceae archaeon
TGTTTTGAGTAAATTCTGAATTATTAATATTTAGTAAACTATCAGTATTACTAACAATTACACCACCATTTTCTTTTGCTGTATTGTTTGTAAATACTCCTTGGTTTATATTTAATGTTCCATTGTTGTAAATTACACTTGCTTGTGTGTAGTTACATTGAGTTATTTTTATATTTTCAAGGTTAAGAGTATAACCTTCTGAAATTGTCATAAATTGGTATTGATATTGTCCATCGATTGTTTGATTATTTCCATTAATTGTTAAATTTTTAATAGTATGTGTTGTATTTCCCCAATTTATTGTATTTGTTATATTATAATTTCCAGGATTTAAATTAATTTTATACTCTTCATCAGAAGTTATTGTTTTAATTGATTCAATTGTATCATACAATTCTTGATAATTGTTGACTGATGTTTGTTGTTCCTTTTTACTACTTATGTCTTTTTCACTTAAATCTAGATTTGTGGGATTTTGTTCATCTATAGAATTTTCTTGGATAGTGGATTGGTTTATTGTTGAATTTGTATCGGTTGCACTACATGTATTTAATAAAACAAAAAATAACATCATGATAAGAAATATAATTTTCTTACTTTTAGTTATCATTATAGTTACCTTCTACTTATTATTGATTATACTATTACTTCAACAAATTCTAAAAATAAAATTGAATTTATGGGAATGATGACTTATTTATCCTTTATTTATTTAAATAAAAAATATTCTTTAGAATTCATTAAATATAATAATATAATTGGTATTATATGAATGGGGAATATATAAACTTATTTTAAATAATCTTAAAACTTAACTAAGTTTAAGTACATGTTTAATAATGTTTAATCAGTCTTGAAAAAAAGATTCTAATTTAGTTAAATTATTGTTAAAATTTATTAGTAAAAAATAGTAGTATTATTATAAAAAAAAAGATTTGAGAGAATTTAATTATTCTCTTGGAATACCTGTGATTCTTAATCCACCGTAGTGTGATTTGTATTTTATGTTTAAACCTATAAGAAGAGGTGTTATTTTTTCAATCATTCTTGCTTTTTCAAGTTTACCACAGTCAATGCAGTCAATACCAGGTATTTTTTCTATAAGTTCTTTTACTACTTTTTTAGCTTCATTATCATTTCCTGCAATAAGACAATCACAGTCAATTTCTTCTGGTATATTTTCAAGTAAAGAGTTACTTACATTGTTAAATGCTGCAACTACTTTTGCATCTGTTTTATTTAATATTTTTGCTGTTCTTTCTGCTGCTGATCCTTCCATTAAATCAATAAATCTTGCAGGTGATCCTCCGATTGCAGTTTCAAGTGGTACAGTTGCATCAATTACAATTTTATCTCCAACAAATTCTTTTATTGATTGAAGTGTTGGTTTTTGTGCTGATAATGGTACGGTTAATATGAGTAAATCTCCAGCTTTTGCTGCATCTTCGTTAGACATTCCTTCCATTTTAATGTCGTCATATTCTTTTAAAGCTTCTAATGATTCTTCAACTTTTGTTAAAGCTTTTTCTTCTTTTCTGGAACCTATGATAACGTCTTCTCCAGCTATTGCAAATCTTTTTCCTATGTTTAATCCTTGAGCTCCGGTTCCACCGATTATTGCTATTCTCATTTTTTATACCTCGTTTTTTTATGTTCTAAATGTTATTAATAATTGTAATTATTAATCATTATTATTAATATTTGTTTAAAATGATATATAAAATTAATTAAAATTATTCATAATTTAATTAAAATTATCTAAAAAATATGAAAAAAGTATTATATTGCATCAATACCTCTTTCATTAGTTCTTATTCTAATAACTTCTTCAATATCAGATATGAAAATTTTACCATCACCAATATTACCTGTATAAGCACTGTCTTTGATGACTTTAACAATATTTTCCACATCATCACTCTTAGCGATAATTTCTAATTTAAGTTTAGTGATTAAATCAATATTATACTTGTTTCCACGATAAAACTCATTTAAACCTAATTGATTTCCATGACCTTTAACATCAACAACAGTAATACCATTACAACCAATATTATTTAAACTATCTTTAACAATATCTAATTTTTCAGGTCTGATAATTGCTTCAATTTTTTTAATTTCCATAAATATTTCCTCCTTATCTTACAAGTGGGATACCAGTAACTTGTGAAGCTTCACTAGTTAGAGCAACAAGATCTTCTTTTTCAAGTTTTTGAATATCAGTGTTACCTGCTTGTTGAGTTAACATTTCAGCTTCTTTAGTCATAGCATTAATATAATTAGCTATTTGTTTTCCACCACGAACAGGATCTAATCTTCTACGTAGTAATCTATTTTGTGTTGCTATACCTTTAGGACAAGTACCTTTACTACATCCTTGACAAACTTTACAACCTATAGCAACAAGAGCTGCAGTTCCAATATATGTAGCATCAGCACCAAGAGCAATAGCTTTAGCTACATCAGCTCCAGATCTAATACCTCCTGCAGCAATTAAATTAACTTCAGTTCTAAGATTTACTTCTTTAAGTGCTCTGTCAGCTTCAACAATAGCTTCAATTGTAGGAATTCCTGAATGTTCTGTTATAACTTCAGGACCTGCACCAGTTCCACCTTGCATACCATCTATAACAATAATATCTGCACCAGCTTTAGCTGCTATTTTAACATCTTGTTCAACACGTCCTGCTGTAAATTTAACAATAATTGGAACTTTCCAATCAGTAATATCACGTAATTGATCAATTTTCATACCTAAATCTTCAGGACCTACAATATCCATATGTCTTGCAGGACTTAGAGCATTTTTACCTTCAGGAATGTTTCTAATTTTAGCAACCTCAGCTGTTACTTTCTTAGCAAGAAGATGTCCACCCATTCCTGATTTTGCACCTTGACCAATCTTAATTTCAATAGCTTCAGCATTATTTAAATAATTTGCAGAAACACCAAATCTACCAGAAGCATATTGTGCAATTAATTTATCAGCGTAATGTCTTTCTTCAGGAAGCATTCCACCTTCACCAGTATTTGCAATAGTTCCAGCAATAGTAGAACCACGAGCAAATGAAATTTTAGTTTCCTTACTAACAGCACCAAAACTCATAGCACCAATCATAATAGGTGTTGCAATCTTAATAGGATTTTCAGCAAAACGAGCACCTAAAACAACTTCAGTTTTACAAGGTTCCCTGTATGAATCAATAGGTGGACGTGAAACTTGAGCTGGAAGAATTGATAAATCATCAAATGTAGGAATTCTACGAACAGCTCCACAACCTCTAACTTTATATTCACCTGTCTGAGTTTTACGTTGAATCTCAAGTATAGTTTGATTAGACCATATACCTCTTCCTTCGCTAGGTAAAGGAGTTACATATATAGCATTAGTAGGACACATTTGTTCACATATTTTACATCCAACACAGTTTTCTTGATGAACAGCCATAGGTTCATCATTAATTACTTCATAAACATCATGTGGACAATTACTATAACAACTATAACAATTCTTACAAGCAGGCTTCTTTGGATTATCACAGAGATAATTACAACAACCTGGACGATCATTATTTTGTTTACATATCTCAGATCTTCTATTTACATTAAAAGGCAATTAAATCACATCCTTTTTTGCTTGATTTAATGGTTTAAACACAGGACAAACTGAGTATTTAGTTCCTGAAGCTTTAATAATTTCATCAATATCACTTGTAAGTTTTGCAACAGGTTTCCATGGAGAATTATCTTTTTTATCAACAACTATAGCTTCATCAACTTTATTATTACTTATGAGGTAATCAAGAACAGTTGTAACAACTCCACCATCTTGTCCATCATAATTCTTCAATGATTTTATTGTCATAATACTTTTATAATCTCCTAAATCTTTTAAATTATCATTTTTAAGATTTTCAGGAGCAAATGTTCTAGGACAAACTGCAAAACAGAAGTGACAGTTTTCAGGACATTTACCTTTAATACGAGGTTTAGTATCATCAATAATAATTAAATTATCAGGACAAGCATATTCACAAGCACCACATAATACACAAGCTCCAACATCAATAACATTAGCTTTTAAATCAGAAAAGTTAGATACTGTAATTTCATCAAAGATCATATTATCTGAAATTTCTCTTTGATATAATACTGGTTTTGAACGACTTTCTCTTTCATCAATATTTTCAAGACCATTATTCTTCTTATTTGATGCAATTTTATTAAGTAAATTTAATTGGAATTCAGTTAATTCTTTAGTTTCAATATATCCTTTATGAATAGCATCTTTTATTACTTCTTCACCTTTTTCTGTTCTAATAATAACTGTTGAGTATCCACTATCTGAACCAATAGATCCAATAGAAATATCAGAATTATCAGATGTTAATTCAACACAAATATCACAATTTTTTCTTACAACAGGTTTTATGACAGATAATGGTATTTTAATTTCCTGATCATCTTGAAGAAATATGAATGCTTTTCCTTTTTCAATTCTGAATTTTTTAACATCACTCATTTTAATATCATATTCTTTTAAAAGTTTTTCAAAATATGAATAAGAAAAGTTTTCCATACAAAATAATCCTATCTTAAAATTTATTGGACTTTGAGTATAATGTTGTAATTTTGATGCTGCCATTATTTCACATGGTGTACCTACAATAGCTATACTTTTTTCTGTCATTATTCATCACCTTGTGTAGGATTTTCTTTTTGACTAGTAATCTTTTTAAATTTAGTATAATCAATATCTGTTAATTCGAAATCATATTTTGTTAGGATTTCTTTTAGTTCTTTTTGATCATCAAGAGTGGTTTGTTCCATAACAGCATCTTTTCCAAGACTTTTGATGTTACCTAGAACATATATTGTTCCTCTCATAATAGATTCTCCAGCATCATCTGTTACATCACCAAGAACGATGAGTTTTCCTCCCATCATAAGAAGTCCTGTCATGAATCCGCTATTTCCACCAATAATAACAGTTCCACCTTTCATAATCTCTCCGGTACGTGAACCAGTATCACCTTTTACAACTACTGTTCCACCATAGATTCCTTGTCCTGCACCATCACCAGATCCACCATCAATTATTAATTCACCTGATGTCATATTATCTCCTGCAAACCATCCAGCATTACGAGTAATATGAATTTTTGGCCCATCAACCATTGTACCTACAAAATATCCTGCAGAACCATCTATTTTAATCTCTATATCTTCTGTTACTCCAGCTGCGATATTATGTTTTGATTGTGGGTTTGTTATAATAATTTTATCATAATATTGTGCATGTTCTTTTATGGATCTATTTAATGTTTTTTCATCCATATCTTTAGCATCAATTGTATATTCTTTCATTTGTGGAACTCTCCTTATATTGTGTAGGATCTTGTTTCTCCAGGTGCAATTTGTTCAACATGATCGGTATCAAGTACATCTTGTAGTGACATTTCTTCTGAAGCAATTGCAAATACATCATCATTTTCTGCCATTACTCCTGGTCTTAATCCTAGTTTATCCTTAGCAATACCTATTCCATTTGGAGTTCCAACAAGTATTGAAAAAGGTCCATCTAAGTCAACTACTGCTTGTTCCAATGTTTCTTCAAGTTCATAACCTTGATTTAGTTTATCTGCAATGTAGTGTACAATACATTCTGTATCATTGAAAGATTCAAATTTATGCCCTTTTCTTTCTAATGGATCTCTTATTTTCCAGTAGTTTGTTATTTGTCCATTATGTACTACAGTTATATCAGGTGTGATATAACTTTGATATGGATGAGCATGATACCTATCAATTCCACTTTCTGTAGCAAAACGAGTATGTCCAATTCCATGAGTTCCTTTTATTGATGTTACATTGTAGCGTTCTGATATATCTTTTACAAGACCCACATCTTTAATCATTTGAAATGAATGAGAACCATTAATTACTTGTATATCATCAATAGTGTCAAGATTAGATATTAATGGTTTTAATAAATCATAGCTTTCAAGTTCAATTTCACATCTGTATACATCATAATTATCAACAGAATGGAATAATTCTTCATTATATATTGGACTTATTTGTGTTAATGTTGTTTTTAATTGATTAAGAAGTCCTGGTTTATTTTTAACTTCAATATTTAATTGGTAATTATTTTTTGGAAGTTCAATTCCTCCATAAATAGCAAAACCAGCAGAATCAGGACCTCTATGTTGGAGTGATTCTAACATAGCAGTTAAATCTTTTCCAACATCGTGTGTTTTTTTATCTTTATATAAAACTCCTGCTATTCCACACATTTTAGTACCTCTTCTATGAATTTTCTATGAATTAAAGTATCGTCTGTTAATTCAGGATGGAATGCAATTCCCATATATTGATTTTGTTTAACTCCAATTACTTTATCATCATATTTACTTAATACTTCAACATCTTCACCAATTTGACTTACATATGGTGCTCTTATAAATATTCCAGGATATTCTTCTCCATCAAATGTAATATCTGCTTCAAATGACATTCTTTGTCTTCCAAAACCATTTCTTTTTACTTTTATATATAAAAGATTTAGTAATGGTTGGTCACGGTCTGTTTGTTTTGAAAGTAAAACTAGTCCTGCACATGTTCCAAGTATTGGAATTTTAGTTTCTCTTATGTAATTTAAAAGTCCAGTTTTTTCAAGGTGCATTCCTATAGTAGAACTTTCACCACCAGATATTATTAAAGCATCACAATCTTGAATATCATCAAGTATATTGACAAGTTTTGTTTTACCATCAATATTCATTTCTTTTAATGTTTTTTCTGTTATTATTTGGTGTTCTTCTACATCTCCTTGTAAATCTAAAATTCCTATTATTATCATGATTTTATTCTCTTTTATTTTTATTTTAATGTAATTTTTTTTTTTAAAGGATTAAATTATATAACCTTTTATTTAATATATGTTTGTTATATGAATTAAATTTTAATATATTATAAGAACATTTGTGAAGAAATAGTTTTTTCGAATGTTTTTATTTGGATTGTAATTGTTGTAAGTTATTAAGTTTGTTCTTTTATAATTTCTATTATTTTTTTATCTTAAATTAGTAAAATATCACTTATTTTAACTATTATTATATTGTATTTTTAAATATATATACATAACTTTAAAATGTTTAATTACTTATTTAAAAGGATTAGAATTATTTTAATTTAATGGTGAAAATTATTATTTTTTAAAGATTATTTTTAAAAATTTTCTTATTTAATTAAACATTGATTAAAATATAATGTATGTGTGTTGATACTATATAGAAATAAAATAATAGAAGAATAAAATATCTAAAAAAACTAGAAAATAAGTAAAATTCACATAAAAACTAAGAAATATATAAAAAAAGTAATAAAAAAGGAGAAAATTAAATATTTAGTTCTTCACGAACTTGATAAGTGCACTTTTTAACAGCCCGTGCTGCTTCGAAAAATTCAATTTTCTCATTTTCATCCATTTTTAAAGGAAGTATAGTTTGAATTCCTTTCTTACATAATACTACAGGAACACCTAATGAAACATCATATACTCCTTCAACTTCTCCTTCAAGATATGTACTAACAGTTAAAATTTTTCGGCTATCATTAACAATAGTGGCAATTAAGTTAGAAACAGCATATGCTGGACCATACTCAGTTGCACCTTTTTTACTAATAATTGTATTACCTGCTGTTTTAAGTCTATAAACTAAATCATCAACGTCAAGTCGTGTTGAATTAACAAAATTTCCAAGTAAAACTCCACCAATAGTAGTATAACTTAAAAGTGGAACCATATGATCTCCATGTTCTCCAATAACACGTGTATGGATTTCACCACTATTTACTTGGAAATATCTTGAAAGCATGGTTTTTAGTCTTAATGAGTCAAGGTGATTACCAAGGCCAATAACTCTTTTTTTATCAAATCCAGAAGCTTCAAGAGCAATCGTTGTCATAACATCGACAGGATTTGTAACGATTAAAATAATTGAATCAGGAGCATATTTAGCAATAGCTTCTGAATATTCTTTAACAATTTTTGCATTAGGTATTGCAAGATCTAATCGTGACATACCTTCTTTTCTTGGTATACCTGATGATATTAAAACAATAGATGAATCTTCTAAATCTTTAAAATCAGACGATGCTGTAAGTATACAATCAATATCTTCAGCAGCTAAAGCATCATACATATCAAGTATTTCTCCAGTAATCTTTTCAAAACTAGAAGATCGAGAGTAAAGGACTATTTCATCAATACTATCTTCTTTAGCTAATGTAAATGCAACATTTTTTCCAATTGTACCTGATGCACCCATTATACTTATTTTTACCATCTTATCAGATCCTACATATTTATTTAATTAAATGAACATAAAATCCATTTATTTCATTTATCTAATAATATATTTGTTAAACATAGTAATAAAAGTTTTACTTTATTTGATAATTAATAAAATAATAATATTAAGATAAATACAATGTTTAAAATAATTTATAAAAAATTAAAAATTTTAAATTTTAATTATATTTTTTTCAATAAACAAAAATTAAAATAACAAAATAATGTTAATTAGTATAAAAATAGAATTAAAGATTAGAGAGGGTAATGATAAAAAAAATAAAAAAGAATAAATTTATTCTTCTAATTTACTTAAAAATTCTTTAGCGTTGTATTTAATATATCCACTTTCATCATTTTCAAGTAGATCTTTAAGTACACTTACAGCTTCAGGAGTACCAATATTTCCTAAACCAAAAACAGAACCTGAACGCACGAAACTTTTTTCATCTTTTGCTGCTTTAATAAATATATCAATAGTTTCAGGTTTTGCGATTTTTGCTAAAGCCCAAACAGCTCCACCTCGAGCTCTCCAGTTTGGTTCTTCTGTTAATTTAACTAGTGTTTCAATTGCAATTTCACCATACTCAGAAAGAGCAGAACTTGATTCTCTTCTGACCCATTTATTGTTATCATTTAATAATTTTGCAAAAACTTCTATAGAAGATGGATCTTTAATATCTTTTAAAATACTTACTATTGAAAGTTTAATATTTTTTGGATGTTCTTTTTTAACAACTTCTTCATGTAAAACTTCAAGCTCATCGGGCATATTCATAGCAATAGTATTTTCAGCTTCTAATTTAACAAAATCATCAGGATCATTAAGTTCTTTTATAGCATTTCTTACATCTTCTGCACTCATTTTATTTTAACTCCTAATTAAATTTAAAAATTATATTTCATTTTTCAATATATTTTTATTTTCATTATAAATTTATATATACAATTGATATATTAGTTAAAAATAATATAAGTAATTATCATTTAATCAAATACAACAAATAAAGATTAATATAATGACCAGATAATACTAATCAAGGAGAGATTTAAAAATTGTATAAAATAACTGTAATACCAGGTGATGGTATAGGACAAGAAGTAATGAAACCAACTATTGATATATTAGAGACAACAAATGCATCGTTTGATTTTATATATCAACAAGCAGGTAAAGAATGTTATAAAAAAAATAACACAAATCTTCCATCCGAAACAATAGAACAATCAAAAAATAGTGATAGTACATTATTTGGAGCAGTAACATCAATTCCAGAACAAAAAAGTGCAATAGTAACATTAAGACGAGAACTTGACTTATATGTTAATCAAAGACCAATAGTATCGTATGATAATGAAGATATAAACTTTACAATAATACGTGAAAATTCAGAAGGATTGTATTCACATCTTGAAAAAAAAGATAATGATCAAGCAATAGCATTACGAAAAATAACCTATAAAGGATGTAATCGTATTATAGATTATGCATTTAATTATGCAAAAAAAACGGGGAAACAAAAAATAACAGCATCACATAAAGCAAATGTGCTTCCCGTAACTGATGGAATTTTTAAAAATACTTTTTATGAAGTTTCAGAAAAATATCCTACAATAAAAGCAAATGATTATTATATAGATGCTACAGCAATGTATTTAATTACAAATCCTGGCCAATTTGATGTAATTGTAACAACAAATCTCTTTGGAGATATATTATCTGATGAAGGTGGAGGACTTCTTGGATCATTAGGATTAATTCCATCAGCAAATATTGGTGATAATAATGGATTATTTGAACCAGTACATGGATCAGCACCAGATATTGCAGGACAAAATAAGGCAAATCCTACAGCAATGATATTATCAAGTGCATTGATGCTGGAATTTTTAGGTCTTCAAGAAGAAGCAGATAAAATACAACAAGCTGTAAAAGAAACAATATGTGAAAATAAAATAAAAACTCCAGATCTTAATGGAACAAATACAACTCAAGAATTTGCCAATGAAATACTTCGTAAATTATAATGATATGTTAATATAATTTTAATATATTAATTAGTTAAAATTTAAAAGAAAAAACAATAATATAAATAAATTTATAAATACTAAAATAAATAATATTATATAATCTTAAAAATTTTTTATTATTTTAATTTAGTAGATAACTTTAATTTAGTTTTAAGGTTCATCTATATAAAAAGAGTACTACAAGGAAAAAAACCATTTTATAATGGAAAGTATTCTTTTAGTAGATATTTAAAATATTATTATAATTTTTTTTACCCTAGGAGGTATAATATAAAATGAAAACAACTGTAAGTATAATTAAAGCAGATATTGGTAGTGTTGGTGGACACGCAGTAACACATCAAAAATTATTAGATTCATGTAATGATCATTTAGCTGTAGCAAAAGAAGAAGGACTTTTAACTGATTTCTATATAACCCATTGTGGTGACGATATTGATATGATAATGACTCATACAAATGGTCCTGACAATGAAGAAGTACATAAATTAGCATTTGATACATTCATGGCTGGAGCAGAAATTGCAAAAGACCTTAAATTATACGGTGCAGGTCAAGATTTATTATCTGATACTTTCAGTGGAAACATAAAAGGTATGGGTCCAGGTAGTGCAGAAATTGAATTTAAAGAAAGAGGAGCAGATCCTGTATTTGCATACTGTTGTGACAAAACTGAACCAGGAGCATTTAACTTACCATTATTTAAAATGTTCGCAGATCCTTTCAATACAGCAGGACTTGTAATTGATCCTACATTACACGGTGGATTTGATTTTGAAGTATATGATGTAATTGAAAACAGAAAAGTAACAATGTCTTGTCCTGATGAAATGTATGACTTATTAGCATTAATTGGTTCAACTGGAAGATATGTTATCAAAAGAATCTTCAGAAGATCTGATGGTGAAATTGCAGCAGCAGTAAGTACTGATAAATTAAACATGATGGCAGGAAAATACATAGGTAAAGATGATCCTGTAGCTATCGTAAGATCACAATCTGGTTTCCCTGCTGGTGGAGAAACTACTGAAGCATTTGCATTCCCACACCTTGTAAGTGGATGGATGAGAGGATCACACAACGGACCATTAATGCCTGTAGGACAAAAAGATGCAAGACCTGTAAGATTCGATGGACCTCCACGAGTTATTGGACTTGGTTTCCAAATAAACAATGCGAAACTTGTAGGTTCTGTAGATATGTTTGATGATCCTGCATTTGATGATGCAAGAGCAACAGCAACAAAAGTATCTAACTACATGAGAAGACATGGTCCATTTGAACCTCACAGATTACCTGCTGATGAAATGGAATACACCAGTCTTCCTGGAGTTCTTGAAAAACTCGAAGACAGATTTGAAGATATGTAAATATTTTTTTATATTTACAATTCTTTTTTTTAAACACCAATGAAAACTATTTTTTTAGAATAGAATTATTAAACTAATTTTTCATATATTTAAATTCATAAAAAAATAAATTATTTGAATAATACTTTAAAATCAATTTTAATTTAATAAATATTTATATATAATAGATTTAGTCATAAATATTATTGTAAGTTTGACATTAAAAAAGCTAAACTTATAAAATTTAAATAGTCTAAATAATGGGTAATAGATTTCGAATAGTGGAATGATTAATGTATATTTAAAGTGGGAATAAAATCTTTTTTTGTTACATTAATTTATTTAAAAAAAAATAAAATAAAAAAAATAGGATAGTATTTAAAGTAGATTATATAATCTAACAACTATTCATATTTTTTTAAATTTATTATTACTATTAAAAAAATATAATAAAAAATATTAAGATATTTAATATACTAATACAATCAAATAAGTTCTATAACTGGTTAAACTAATAAAATAGATTTATATAAATATATTTTGGATATTTAGAATAATTACGTTTAATTTCAAATTAAGTGTTATTAGATATATGTGTATTAATATATTTTATTATATTATTTCAAGAAAAATCTAAATTAATATTAACTTATTATATTTTTATAAAATCATATTATAGAATCCTTTTTTTGTATAATTATATTAATTCAATAGAATTGACATCTATTTTTATCTTAGTTTTTTTTTATAAAATCAAACTCTTTTATCATAACATTTAGATTAAGAAGATAACCATTTAAGTTTATTATATTGAAATATGTTTTAAAAGCATTTTAAAATGTATACTCAATAAATGGTAAAAGAGGTTAGAAAGATGACAAATAAAAAAATAATTCTTTTTATTTTAAGTCTTTTTATATTAATAAGCACTTTAACACTTGTTAGTGCTGATGATTCTTCTAATATTTCAGATCAGAATATTATTTCAGATCAAAGTAGTTTAAATCTTGAAAATAATATTTCTGAGAATTCTGATGAAGTATTAATTAATATAAATGAAGATAAAAACCTTAAAAAGGTACAAACAACAACAGTAAATAGTTATACTGAATTATATAATAAAATTGAAGATATAAAAACATATACAACAACTGATGAACAAGTAATTAATCTTGAAAGTGGAGATTACAATATAACAAATACAATA
>CAZHBQ010000042.1:0-12682 GCA_964530785.1 uncultured Methanobacteriaceae archaeon
ATTATCCTGTTAAAATGACACGTACTAATTGGGAGTTTTTTGCTGAAATTCAAGATGAATTATATGAATATCAAAAAGAGCACGTAGATAAATTCATACCATTCTATCTACAATTTCCAAGAGGATCTGAGTTTAAAGAATATGTGAATAAAATGGAAAAATTACTTTTCAACCAGCCTCACTGGGAAAACTATCGGATATATAGACATTCAATAAAACTTGGAACTTTTGATGAGGAGTATGAGTTTATTTTAGAAAATCCTCAATGGGCTGATTTATATTGTGATTGGGGTGATGATTATGTTGGTATAGATGATGTACATGTTGTTGATGCTAATACTGGTGAAGTTATTCGTGTACTTTATCAAAAAGAGTAACACTTATTTTTTTTCTCCTCCCTTTTTTTTATGTGGTATGTAAAATATTTTTTTTTAGTTTTAAGAAATTACTAAACATACCTTTAACCTTTCTTAACCCCCCTATTTTCGAACATAATTCTATAATTTTTTTGTGTTTAACAGTTATTTTTATGGATACTGTTTCGTATTATTTTATTTTAAATAAAATTTATTTTTTTTCTTCCTTAGGCTTCCTATAACTAAAAAATAAAATAATTTACGGTTCTGTATACTTATAAATTTCAATTTAAACTCCAAAAAAAATACTAGAATTTCAAAATAAAATTTTAAAATAATATTTTTTTATGTTAGGATAAGAAATAAAAGATATTCCAAAATATTGGGAATTGTTTTTAATTTCCCTTCTGTTATGATTCTTTTATTTCTTTCTAAGTCGAGGTTTGATATTTATTTCCATAAACTCAACGTCTCGTATAATCACAGCTCCCGTACTCATACCTGATACTCCTGACTGTGATTATAATAATGGTGAAACTCCATTAAATATAAGTCAAATTAAAAATTTACAATCTAGCTTTAAAAACTATCAAATCATAGACCACGATCACCAATTCTGCAATAATGGTGACTGGTACCTTAAAAAATTAGGCACTCCTATTAAATCATGGATCAGTAATAAAAGTATAACTTTTACTGACGTGAATAATACAACACATACTGTTCCTAGTGGTACCTGGTGGCTTAAATCTGAAATTACAGATCCTCAAGCTATCCAATTAATTGATTCAAAACAATTAACTGCATACAGCTTAACTACTGCTAATCAAATATATGCAGATAAAATAATGAATCTTCTCATCCAAAAAAATAACACTTCAAAAATATATATTTCACAAGATATAGAATTATATCTAATATTACATAATTCACAAGTTGCAAGTAAAAGTGAACTTCTTCTTTGCCCAAACCAAAAATTTAAAGTAATGGAAATTTATCAAAGTAAAACGGATCCTAATTGTGAAAAAGTTATAATAAAAATGATAAATAATTAGAAAAGTCTGAAGGTGATATAAAATGGTAAACGTAGCAATAAGAGTAATTAATAGAGATTATCCCGTTAAAATGACTGATATTAATTGGGATTTTTTTGCTGAAATTAAAGATGAACTATATGAATATCAAAAAGAACATGTAGATAAATTCATACCATTCTATCTACAATTTCCAAGAGTACCTAGTTTTAAAGAATATGTGGATAAAATGGAAAAATTACTTTTCAACCAGCCACACTGGGAAAACTATCGGATATATAGACATTCAATAAAAAGTGGTACTTTCGATGAGAAGTATGAGTTTATTTTAGAAAATCCTCAATGGGCTGATTTATATTGTGATTGGGGTGATGATTATGCTGGTATAGATGCAGTACATGTTAGGGATGCTAATACTGGTGAACTTATTCGTGTACTTTATCAAAAAGAGTAAATGATAAAAAGAAGTATGAAGGTGATATAAAATGGTAGGATTAGATATAAGAGTAATTAATAGAGATTATCCTGTTAAAATGACACGTACTAATTGGGAGTTTTTTGCTGAAATTCAAGATGAATTATATGAATATCAAAAAGAGCACGTAGATAAATTCATACCATTCTATCTACAATTTCCAAGAGGATCTGAGTTTAAAGAATATGTGAATAAAATGGAAAAATTACTTTTCAACCAGCCTCACTGGGAAAACTATCGGATATATAGACATTCAATAAAACTTGGAACTTTTGATGAGGAGTATGAGTTTATTTTAGAAAATCCTCAATGGGCTGATTTATATTGTGATTGGGGTGATGATTATGTTGGTATAGATGATGTACATGTTGTTGATGCTAATACTGGTGAAGTTATTCGTGTACTTTATCAAAAAGAGTAATATTAAATTTGAAATATACAAGAATTAGTAAAAATAGTATTTTTTTTATAGTTTTTAGATATAAAAAATATAAAATTAAGTAAAATAAGTTAAATTAATATGTTATTTTAATTATTTTATATTTCTAAATTTTTATTAGGTTTTATAAAATTTATAATTTTGTTCCACCATATACAGCATTTGAGAAGTATTTCCATATTACATCTATTTCTTCAAATCCTGCTTCTTCTAGAAGTCTGAAGTGAGTTACAAGTGTTACTGGTATATCATTTGATTCTCTTTTTTGTTTATGATCTTGCATTTCTTCTATTGTAGCTCCTTCTTTTTGCATGTATTTATCAGACATTCTTTCATTTAATTTTTCATTATATGAACTATTTGGTTTTATTACATCTGCATTATAGAATACTCCACCAACTTTTAATGCATCATATATGTGTTCATACATCTCTTTTTTACCTTCATTTGTTGGAATATGGTGTAGTGCAAGAGATGAAATTATTGCATCATATTTATCTTCTATATCAACAACTGTAAAATCACCTATAATATAATTAATATTATCATATTCTGATAGTTTTTCTTTTGCTATTTCTATCATTTTATCTGATATGTCAAGACATGTTACTTCAGCTTCTGGAAATCTTTCAAGAACTTTTTTTGTGATATTTCCTGTTCCACATCCAAGATCTAAAACTTTTGGACTTTTATTATCTGGAATAGCGTAGATTAAAGTTTCTATCATTTCATTATAGTTTACAAGTGTTTTTCTTATTAGATTATCATATTCACTTGCTGCATTATTAAAATGTTCTTTTAAGTCTGTCATTATTTCATCTCCCCATTATGGAATTATTATTTTTCTTCTTTTTATATTAATTCATGATTTGATTTTAATTCAACAAATAGTACAATAAACATTCCAATTAATCCAATTATAATACATATTGGTAGGTTTGTTGTTGGTACTGCTATAATTTTTTCAAATGGAATTCTCATTGATCCAATCATAATACCAATAAGTGCTGCTACTGTTGCTACTTTATGATTTTCAAGTAAATATTTAATTACACGTGACATTCCCATAAATCCAATAACTGCACCTACAATAAATACTATAATATCTACTATTGCTATTGAGTGTAATGCTTGAATCATATATTCATATTGTCCTAACAAGAGAAGTAATGATGATCCAGAAATTCCTGGAAGTAACATTGCACATATTCCAATAAATCCAGATATAAATAATACTGGTAATGAATGTGATGCTTGCATTGGATTTAATCCTATAAATATATATGCTAATATGGCAAATATTATTGTTATAACTATAGATTTAATATTAAAAGCATCTAATTGTTTATAAAGTATGTATATTGATGCTAGAATTAGTCCAGCAAAGAATGAATATGTAAAACCTGCATAATCTTTAAGTAAGAAATTGATAATTCCTGCCATTAAAAGCATTGCAATAACAATTCCTAAACCTAGAGGAATAAAGAATCCAAAATCAACTTCTGATAGTAGTTGTTCTTTAAATTTCTTTAAATCTCCTTTAAGAAGAGGTTTTAAAAATAGTAATTTAATATTACTTATTGAACCAATAAGTCTATCATAAATTCCTGTTATAAGAGCAATAGTTCCACCAGATATTCCGGGCATAATATCACACATACCCATAAATATTCCTCGTAGAAATATTCCAATTATCTCACTATTTAATTTCATTTATTCTCTCCATCTTAAAATCTTTTAAAGACTTTATTTTTTTCATATTATTAATAATATTTGTAAGTTAAATCTTTTAATATTAACATTAAATAAATGTATTATTAACATTAAATAGTATACATAATAGTTAACTAAATAAAATGCGTTGTGAAAAATATGTTAGGACAAGATGAATTATTAAAGTTATTTCCACAATATAAAGACACAATTCAACCATCAGGTATTGATCTTAAGTTAGATAAAATATATAAACAAGTAGGAAATGGCTCTCTTATTGATAATCAAAAGAATTTACCAGAAATAGAAGAAATAGAATTAGTTGATGATGTATATACATTACAACCAAAAACTGCATATAGTGTTACAATTGAAGGTAAAATTGAGATTCCTGTTGGATATACTATGCTTTATCTTCCAAGATCTACACTTTTAAGATCTTTTATATCAGTACATACTGCTGTTGGAGATCCAGGTTTTTATGGAACATTACAATTTATGATTGTAAATAATGGGGAATATGAGTATAAGATAAAAAAAGGTGAAAGAATAGCACAAGCTGTTGTATTTCCAGTTAAAGGTTCAGGAGAATATGATGGATCTTATCAAGAAAGGTAGGGAAATTATATGAATAAGATAGAAAATACAGCAGAATATCTTGTTAAAACTCTTGAAGAAAATGGAGTAAAATATGTTTTTGGTTATCCTGGAGAACAAGTTCTTGGAATTTATGAGGCTCTTCGTAAATCAAAAATAAAACATGTACTTATGAGACATGAACAAGCAGCAGCTCATGCAGCAGATACATATGCACGTATAACTGGAGATTATGGTGTATGTCTTGCAACAGCAGGTCCTGGTGCAATGAATCTTGTTATGGGTGTGTCTGCAGCTTATAAGGATAATGTACCTATTATTGTTATAACTGGTGATGTTCCTTCAAATCTAAAAGGTGAGGATACTTTTCAAGATCTTGATATTAACTCAGTTTTCAGTCCAATAACTGTTAAATCATACCTTTCAAGTACTCCTGAGAAGTTAGAGAATAATATTAATGAAATATTTTCATATAAAGAAGATGGTGTTACAGGACCATTCCATATGAATATACCAAAAGATGTACAATACAAACCAATAAATACACATCATAAAGTAATAAAAGGTAGAAAAATAAAATCTCCTAAAGAAAATGACATAGAAGATATAATTAAATTAATTGAAGAATCAGAAAAACCATTAATTATTGCAGGGTCAGGATTAATTTATAGTGATTCAATAGATGAATTCAATGAATTTGTAAATAAAACAAAAATACCAGTAGTAACAACATACCCAGCAAGAGGAATAATATCAGAAAATGATCAAAGAAACTATGGACTAATAGGAAACAGAGGAACAAAAAAAGCAAACTATGCATCAGAAAATGCAGATCTAATAATAGCACTAACATCAAGACTATGTGAGAGAACAACAAGCCACATAAAAACAGATAATATCATACAAATAAATACAAAAAAAGAACAAAATAATGCAAAATACTTCTACCAAAACAATATCAAAGAAGTACTAGAACAAATAAATAAAAAACAACTACCAAAAACATCACAAAAATGGATAGAACTAATAAATAAACAAAAAGAAAATACACCAACTAAATGTCAAAAAACAGAAGAATTACATCCAGAAGAAGTAATAAGAACAATACTAAAACAAGCAGATGAAAATATAACAATAACACTAGATGCGGGAACAACACCAACATATCTAACAATAAACTCAAAACTAGATAAACATTCACAAATGCTCTTCCCAGGAGGACTCGGACCAATGGGATACTCATTACCAGCAAGTATAGGAGCATCATTTGCAAGAGAAGATGATGTAATATTTGCAACAACAGGTGATGGATCAATACAAATGACAATACAAGAATTATCAGTAATAAGCACATATCATCTTCCAATAATTATCTTTATAATAAACAATAGTTCACTAGGAATTATAAAACAATGGCAAGATATGGGAAATATGCCAAACTATGAAGTAAAATTAGATAATCCTGATTTTATAAAAATAGCAGAAGCATATAACATAGAAGCAGATAATATAACAACAATTGATGAATTAGAAGATAAACTTAAAAAAGCAATAAAAGCAAGAAAACCACACTTATTTAATATTAATGTGGAAAATTTACATATTCCACTACCAGAATAGTATATTTAAAAATTTATACAACGATTATTCTTATTTTTTAGAATTTTCTATTCTAAAATTCTCTTTTTTTATTTAAATTAAGTAAATATTTATAAATATTTTTACATAAAAGTATAATTAATCTTTTTTCAAGTATTTTTATTAAATAAAATACAATTACCTAAATATTAATAGATGAGTTTCAATGTACAAAAAAATAGAAGATTCATTATATAAAATTAAAACTGAAAGACCTAGCTGTACAAGTTATCTTATAGTTGATGATAATAAAAATATTCTAATAGATCCAGGATTATATAGTAAATATGATCTTTTAGAAAAAGAATTAAATGATATTGGTATAAGTAGTGATGATATTGATATAGTTTTAAATACACATGAACATTCCGATCATATGGGTGCAAATAAATACTTTCAAAATAAATCCTTAATAATGGCACATCGTTATGCTGTAACAAAGATACAAAATGCAGATGAAGAATTACTTCATTGTAGGGGAAATGTTACTGATTCTACAGGATACCATGTACATGTATGGCTAGAAAATAATAATATAATTCAAACAGATAACTGGACTTTAAAAATAATATATACTCCAGGACATACTTCAGGTTCTGTATGTTTTTATGAACCATACAAAAATATATTATTCAGTGGAGATACCATATTTTCAAATGGAAAAATATCAGACACAAGTGATTCAGGAAACTATGCAGAATATGTAAATAGTCTTAATATAATCAGTACACTTAGAATTAAAACAATACTTCCAGGTCATGGTTCAAGAAGTGAAAATATAGATGAAGATCTCAAAGAAGCAATAAATATAGCAAAAAGAAGACATGAACATTACATGAAAAACTACTAAAAAATAAGAAAAATAAGTGATGATATAATTTATTTTAATGCAATATCCATTACAGTAAATTTCTTATCATCACTTTTTTGTTGACTTTCAAAACCAACATTTAATGTGAAATTAAAATCTTTTTCAATAACATCATTTAATTCATCAAAAGCAAAATTCAACTTCTGATTTAATAATTCATCAATTTTATCAAATATCATTTTATATGCCGTACAATGAGGATCAACACAATCTACTTCATGATTACTTACAACTAAAGCATTATATGGACATCCTCCACGACAATAATCAATATGTTTACAATCACGACAATCTTCATCAACAAATTCTTTATATTCACGAAGTAATTTCTCAGCCTTTGTATTCATTAATTCATCATATGATGGTTTATCAGATACATGACCAATAACATAATCCTCCATATCTACAAAACGATAACATGGATAAATATTACCTTCAGGTCCTACTGCAAATGTTGAATCCATACAATCAACATATGTACATACACATCCACTTTTTCTAAATACCCCTTTACATAAATGATCAATATTTTTAAGCTCTACTTTATCGGCTAAATCAAGGTATTGGTCAAGTAGATATAATAATAATTCACCATAATCTTCTGTATCAAGAACAAAATTATCACTCTTATGACTTTTTATTGATGGAAGAGCAGGATGAATTTTCATATTAAGACCATTATCTTTAAAAAATTCAAATATCTCTTCTTTATGTTTAATTGAATAATTTGTAAATGTACTTATAAAGCTTACACGTAAATCATTATCTTTTGCAATTTCATATCCTTTCATAGTTTTTTCATAGTAATCTTTACCTCTTTGAATATCATTAAATTCTTTTGGTCCATCAAGACTACTTCCTATAGGAATTTCATATTTCTTAAAGAGTTTTGCTAATTTATCATTCATCATCCAAAGATTTGTTTGAATAGCAAATGCTGGATATAAAAAGTCAAGTTCTGTTGAGATTTTATCTAAAGCGTGTAAATAGAAGTCATATGATGCAAGTAATGGTTCTCCACCATGAAATGTGAATGTTGTAGGTTCATTTTTAAATTCTTTAAGCCATTCTACTGTTTGATCAATAGTTTCCTGTGACATTACAAGGGATGTTGTTTCTGAACTCCAACAATAACTACAATTTGCAGGACATCCCATTGTTGGTATTATCATTACATGCATATTTTGCCTCCAAAACTTTTATTTTGATAAAATATTTAGTTTAATTATTCTTCTTCAAGATAGTAATATTCACCATTTTCTTTCTGTTCACGGTCAAGATAACTGTCAAATTTATTTACTCTTGGCCTGTTTGTTTCTTTATCTCGTCTGAATGTTATTCCAACATCAGATAAGAATTTATTCATTGCATCTCTAAGATTTATTGGTGCTGTTGCATGACCTACTTCTCCAGCTTCTCCATAGAATACCATAGCTCTATCTGATACATAATCAATAAATACTATATCGTGGTCAATAATAATTGCAGATTTATCATCTCTTGTTATGATATGTTTAATTGCTTTTCCAATTTTTAATCTTTGTTCTACATCAAGAAATGCGGTAGGTTCATCAAGTAAATATACATCAGCATCTTCAGATAATGTTACAGCTGTAGCAACTCTTTGTAATTCTCCACCAGATAATTTATTAACTTTTTTATCAAGAATATTTTCAAGATCAAAAGGTTTAGATATATCTGTTTTAAATATGTTTGTTCCATATCCTTTTGCATTCATATATAAGAATTCTTCAACTGTACCATCAAAATCACTGAGTATATATTGTGGTTTGTATGCTATTTCTATTTCTTCTTTAACTTCACCAGAATCTGGTTTTACAATTCCTGCAAGTATTTTTGCATATGTAGTTTTTCCAATACCATTTGGTCCAAATGCAGTAATTACCTGGCTTTGTGGAATTTCTCCTTCTTCTACATCAAGTTCAAATTCAGGATATTTCTTATTAAAGTTTGTATATTCTGTAATTATATCTGATTCAATTAATTGATTTGGTGGTCTTATTTCAAATTCAATTGGTTGTTGTCTAATTCTTACATTTTCTTCTTTAAGGAATCCTTTTACGTATGCATTTATTCCAACTCTTACACCACGAAGTTTTGATACTACACCATATCCTCCTTCTTGACCATACATTACATGTACATAGTCACTTATAGCATCAAGTGTTGCAAGGTCGTGTTCTATTACAAGTACACTACGATTTTCTTCTGTTAAATCTCTAATTACTTCGATTGTATTTAGTCTTTGTTTTACGTCAAGCCATGATGTAGGTTCATCAATATAATAGAAGTCTGCATCTTTAAGAACACATGCTGCTATTGATATTCTTTGAAGTTCTCCACCAGATAAATGTTTAAGTTCACGATTTAAAATATTTCCAAGTTCAAGTTTTTCAACAACATCATCTAATTTATTTCTTTGATCTACTTTTGATAATAAGTCATTAACTTCTCCTTGAACTACTTTTGGTAATTGATCAATCATTTGTGGTTTAAATGATAGTCTTATTTCATTATTACTTAGTTTTTTAAAGTAATTTTGTAGTTGTGATCCTTTAAAGTAGTCTATTACTTCATCCCATGTTCCTTCTTTATCATAATTTCCAAAGTTTGGTATTATTTGTCCTGATAGTATGTTTAGAATTGTTGATTTTCCAATACCATTTGGTCCGAGAAGTCCAACTACTGATCCTTCTTCTATTGTTGGCATGCCAAATAATTCAAAACTATTTTGTCCAAATCTATGGATAGGATCTTCATCTAATGCTTCTGGTAAATTAATGATATTTATAGCATTAAACATACATCTATTTACACATATTCCACATCCATGACATAATTCTTCAGAAATCACTGGTTTTTTATCATCACTTATTATTATAGTGTCTTCTTCCATTCTAACACCAGGACAGAATTCAATACACATATAATTACATTTTTGGGGTTGACATTTATCTTTTTCTAATATAGCAATTCGACTCAAAAGTAAAACTTCCTTTTTTTATATTTATTTAAAAATTATATGATCATTTATTTATTTTCTATTTTTAAATTGAAAATGAATTTGAATTTTAAAAATTAATTAATGTATAACTTTATGTTAATTTTAATATATAACTTTTTAATTTTTAATATTTTTATTAGATTTTTAATATTATTTCCTTTAGATTCAATTATCATAATATTTTAAAAAATTTATTAGATATTAGTTATATATTTCTTTAATCGTATTCATATCATGTTATGAACCTTTATTTTTTTAATCTTAGGATGATTTTTATAATAAATTAAAAATTTAGGCATAATTATTTATATTTAAAGAAAATAATAATATTATATTAGTGTATGATTTATTTTATTTATTATGTACACTAAATGAAAAAGTTTAAGTTATATAAAAATAGTATTTTGATAAATTAATCATAATTAGAAAGTATTCAGTATCTATCCTATGATTATGAAGTTTTATCAAAATAAATATTACTTAAATTAAAATATTTTTAAATATATTCTAAATTAATAAGGTTATGTTTAAATAATAGAATATTTACTAATAATAGTAGAGGAGATTAATATGGAGACATTACCAATTGCACCAATAGGTAGAATTTTATCTAACTCCGGTGCACCAAGAGCAACAAAAGACGCAAAAGTTGAATTATCAAAATCATTAACAGAACTTGGAGCTGAAATTGCTAAAGAAGCCGTTGAAATAGCAAAACACTCTGGAAGAAAAACTGTTAAAGCATCTGATGTTGAATTAGCAATAAAATTAAAATTTTAAACTGTCAAGATAATTTTTTATTAAATACAAGCTTATTTAATTATATTAAGACTTTGTTCTTGAGTAAATAAATATAGTCTTGTTTATTATTTTTTATCCAATTATTAAAATTTACAATACTTTTATTATTTTTTTAATATATTATAATTGCTTTAAAATACGTATTTGGGAGTATAATTAAAGTATATATTATATTTTGTAATGTCATTAAAGGTATCATTAGTAAATAAGTTCTAATTATAGTATTATTTTTATAATCTTTTAATATTTATAGTATAGTGTTTATTTTTTAAATAAAAAAATAAGTAGTTTTATTTTTTTTAGATAAATTTTTTTAAATTTTTATATATCAATTCCTAGTTTTTAATTTTATTTTATAACTTATTATTAAGAAGTAACTTTAGTTAACTGAGCTCTATTTTTAATTTTAGTATCCAATCAAAAGTATAAAATTTAATTAGAAACATATTATTATTTATAAATAGAAAGGAAATATTTTTTAAATATTTTTATTGGAGTTTTATTTATGATAACTAAAATTAAAGAGGTTATTTATAATAATAAGACAGAAATTGAATATATTCTATTCTTAACATTTATTTTACTGATTCTAAGTATTCCTAAGTTATTGTCTCAATATAATATTGGAATTGCAAATTGGGATACTTTTTTATATTTAGAAAATGGTAGAAATTTTGCTAAGATGGGTTGGGGTGATGTACCAAGTATTGCTCCTGTTTTACCAATGATTTTATCAAAATTATTCCTTATTGCAGGACATACCTATCAGGAAGCTATATTTAATGTTGACGTAGTTGCATATATTATTGGTACTATATCATTATTTTTAATTTTAAGAATTAAGTTTGATAATAATGTAAGTTTTATTGGAAGTTTAGTATATGCTACATTCACACTTCTTTATTCATGGGTAGCTATTGGTGGAAACGATATTATTGGTGTTTCAGGTACATTACTTACTATTTATTTAGTAATTTTAGGTTGTAAATATAATAGTAAATTTTATTATATTGCAATACCAATTGCTTTTTATTCATTTCTTACAAGATATACAGCAGGAGTTATGGTTTTTAGTTTAATATTTTATGTATTAATAAATAAATTAACACGCACGAAATTAAAAGATATTATAATAGGAATGATTCTGGGAATAATAAGTATTGCATGGTTTTTAAATCAATTTTATAAAACATTGGGGACTGCATTTCCATTTCTTGGACAATTTAGTGGTACAGTATCTAATGTGAAAGTTATGGATTCAGGATTTTTACCAGATCCATGGTATTATATTAATCATATTCCAAACTATCTATCAAGTACAACACCACCAAATGTAACATTTAATGCTGTACTAAATCCTATGGGAAATATACCAACAACATTAACATACATTTACATTACATTAATGGTTCTGGGATTTGGTTTAATATTTTATAATATATATCAGAATATAAAAAAGAGTGATATTAAATTCTTCAATAAAAGAAATATCATTTTATCGACTATATCAATAATATTATTTATAATTACATTATCTACAGTAACTGATGTATCATACATAATAACAGATATTTTATTTTTAGCAGTATTATTTATTTTATGGTACATGTTAAAAGATTTCAATATTAAACATCTGGATTATGATTTATTGATGATTTCATTATTTGTAATATATTTGGTTTTCCAATCAGTACTCTATACTAAAAATGATAGATATTTCATAACAGTTTTAC
>CAZHBQ010000043.1:0-12458 GCA_964530785.1 uncultured Methanobacteriaceae archaeon
CTTTTTGATTCATATGATAATCCTATAACAGGAGCTAAAGCATGTTATAAAATCAATCAAATAACATATAAAACAAATATAACAATAGATGATGGAATACTTTATTTTGAATACATAACACCAAACGTAGATGAAGGAAAAATATTAAAACAAACATTGACCATAAAAATTGGTGAAACCAAAAAATATAATCAGTTAATTGTTGATATTCCACTTATTATAGAATAAAAAACTAATTAAACCCCTTTTTATTATTTCTTTTTTTTAAAAAAATAAAAATAAAATATATTTTTTAGATTCTTTTTTAAAATAAAACTTATAACTTATTAAGTTAAAAGTTATTAAGTTAAAAATAATAAGTTAAATATTTCAATAAAAAAATTAAAAATAATACATGAAAAATATAATATCTATGAAAAAAAGCTAAGATTAATATATACTAAATTGTGACTTTTTAAATTTTTTAAAGAATAAAATTTAAAATTTATATAAATTACTCAACATACTATTAAAAAAAAAATAGGTGGAGAAGGAAAATCTAAAATAAGGATTAAGATTAAATTAATTTTTTAATGATCCTACCATCAATCCCTCCAATTAATTAATATGTGATGGATCTGACTCTTTATTGATAGATTTTTAGTGTAATTAAAGTTATTGTATATCTTGTAGTTACTGAATACTTAATTAGGATTGTTAATTTATTAAGATTCCATTACATCTATTTCAGAGTTTTTTTTCTCTTTGAGTTAGAAATTAAACAATAAATCTAACTATAAATAGCATTATTTATTAGAACACTAATTTATTACATATATTCTTAAAAGAAGTAATATAATGAAAACAATATCTTTAATTTAATTGAAGATTCAATTAATATTTAGTATTGTGTTAATTATTTAATAGTTCACTATTATATATGATTACCACAACTTTTATTTAATATGCTGTAGCTTCATGATAGAGGTTATTTGATCATCATATCTTCTGTTTCTATTATTTATTAATTCATAGCCGAATATTTTAATGTTAGAAATATAAAGTGTTATTCACTTAATTAAAAATTATTTATCAAATTTTCATAGTTTTCTGAAATCTGAGATATGTGATATCTTTTTTTTTATAAAATTCCCTGTAGGAAGAATTGCATAGGAATTTTAATTAATTATTGTTGCGTTATAATCCAATCATATATATTTAATAAACTAGATTGTTATTCCATATGATGGTTGAGTTACTTTAAATAATTATTTTATGAAATTACAATCTTTTTTTAAGATACATCATTTAATAATTTTAATACTCATTATTAATTTATAATTAAATTGTTTTTGTTCTATTTATGCAAATTATACCATTTTTGCAATATAGTATTATATGTATTATTAAAGATAATCATATCATTTATTTACTTCTTATAAACCGTTAATAATAATTATCATAATTTAGATGATTAATTAGTTATTTTCGGTCACTCTTGATATAATTTAGATATTATTGTTTATTTTTTTAGAAAAATATAACATCTTAAGTTATGATAAAGAAACATTTCTTAATTTTTATATATCTTAACTTTTTTTTATAAAGTTAAGTTTAAAATATTAATATTTTTTTCCAAAAAAAATTAATACTATTAAAATAAAAATATTTATATTATTAAATAATTCTTTTAAAAATGAATTATTATTTAAAATATTTTTTTAGGAGATATAAAAATATGAAAGGAGTTATCTTATCTGGTGGACATGGAACTCGTTTAAGACCATTAACCCATACAGGACCAAAACAATTAATTCCAATAGCAAATAAACCCGTAATTTTATATGCAATTGAAGATTTAAAAAATGCAGGAATAACAGATATTGGAATAATACTTGGAACAAACATGCCTAATAAAATTAAGGAAGCATTGGGTGATGGATCCAAATATGGAGTTAAAATTACATATATTATGCAAGGAGAACCAAAAGGGTTGGCTCATGCAGCAGCAACAGCAAAAGATTTTGTAGGTAATGATTCATTTGTAATGTATCTTGGAGATAACATACTCAAATCAGGTATCGAAGAATTTGTAGATGGATTTGATGAATCAGATTTTTCATCAAGGCTTTTACTCCAAGAAGTAGAAGATCCAAGACAATTTGGAGTAGCTGAATTAAATGATGAAGGAAAAATAATTAATCTTGTAGAGAAACCAGAACATCCAAAAAGTAATCTTGCATTAGTAGGGATATATTTATTTAAAAATAATATCTTTGAAGCAATAAGTAAAATAAAACCGTCTTGGAGAGATGAATTAGAAATAACTGATGCAATTCAACAATTAATTGATGATAATTATAATGTTGATTCATTTGTTGTAGAAGGATGGTGGAAAGACACAGGAAAACCAGAGGATGTACTTGATGCAAATCAATTAATACTTGAAACAATTAATACAGACATCAAAGCAACAATTGAAGACGATGTAAAAATAAAAGGAAGAGTTATTATTGATGAAGGAACAATTATAAAAGCAGGTAGTGTAATAAAAGGACCTGCAATTATTGGAAAAAATTGTGAAATAAAAGGATATGTAGGACCATACACATCAATTGGTGATAATACAAAAATAATTGAATCAGAGATAGATTCATCAATAATAATTGGAGATTCAATAATACAATCTGATAAAAGAATAACAGAAAGTCTCCTAGGACAAAATTCTAAAATAATCTCAGATAAAACAACTTATCCAAAAGGACGTAGTTTTGTAATTGGAGAAAATTCTATAGTAAAATTATAAGGATATTGATATAATGAAAGCAGTAATACCAGCAGCAGGATTAGGAACACGTTTTTTACCTGCAACAAAAGCACAACCAAAAGAAATGTTACCAGTATTTAATAAACCTACAATTCAATATGTAGTTGAAGAGGTAGTAAATTCAGGAATAGATGATATATTAATAATTACTGGAAAGGGAAAACGTTCAATTGAAGATCATTTTGATAGATCATTTGAATTAGAATATGTGTTAGATCAAAAACAAAAATATGACTATCTCGAAGAAATACAAAAAATAACAGACATGGCAGATATATACTATGTAAGACAGAAAAAACAGAAAGGACTAGGAGATGCAATTTCATGTGCTGAAAAACACATAGGTGATGAACCATTTGCAGTACTACTTGGAGATACAATAACATATTCAAAAGTTCCATGTACAAAACAATTATTAAATGTATATGAAAAATATGGTGGATCAACCATAGCAATTGAAGAGTTACCACAATCAAAAATAGAAAGATATGGAATAGTTGATGGTGTAAATGTTGAAGATAACATATTTAAAGTAAATAATCTTGTAGAAAAACCAAAACTTGAAGAAGCACCATCAAATTTAGGAATAACTGGAAGATATATATTAACATCTGATATTTTTGATAAATTAAATTCAATAGAACCTGGTGTTGGTGGAGAGATACAACTTACTGATGCAATTAATGAACAAGATAATGTATATGCAACAACATTTGAAGGAACAATATATGATATAGGTAATACACTTGAATGGCTTAAAAGTTCAATTGATATGGCTTTAACTTCAGATGATGTAAAAGATGATATTATAGCACATATGCAAAAAAGATTAAATGAATTATAAAAAAATTAAATTTATCAATTTAGAAGATAATTTATAAATTATCTTTTTTCATGACCTTATTTTTAAAAATTTTTAAATTATTATTTTTATTTAAAAAAAAGAATTCTTGTTTTTTTAGAATGTTATTGATTTATGATTATAAAAAGAAAAAAATAAGAAGAATAATTTAATAATCATATTTTCATAAAAATTTTCATTAATTTTTCTGTCATTATAATTATTTTATAAATCGAACTATATTTTTAGATTATTCTTCTTCGTTTCTTTTAGATGATTTATATAAAAATTATTATTTTATAAGAAAAATAAAGGGATACTTTTTCTTATTTTTCTAATTTTTATTTTTCACTACTTATTTTACTACTTATTTGATTTTTTTAATTTGATTATATTTTTTTTTTTAAAATAAATTTTTCATTTTTTCCCTCTGAAAAATATTTTTTCATTAAATGTATAAAAAATTTAATTTTTTAATAAAATTAAAAAAAAATAACATTTACATTTATTATATAAGATTTCTTATATATTAAAATATTCTATAGATAATTTTCAAATCATAAAATCTTAATTTATTTATTATTAAAATTTAATTCATAAATTAGTGTTTTAGATTTTACTGATAGTTTAAATTATTTGTTAAAATATGAATATTAACTATTTTATGGTCTATGCTGAGTTTTTTGATGATCATGTTGGGTATATAAAATAATTAATTAAAAGTTAACTAATCTTTTTTTTAATACTTTAACGATCTTTTAAAAAATTATCATTATAAAATTTTAATATCAATATATATTGTATGATGTATCAGCAAGAAATACATTTATTGTAATATGAATATCTTCATGAATTTCTTGTTTTTCATCACCTGTAGTATATATCATCACGTTTTTCATTGCTTTTTTATATATCTCTTTTAATTTCTCAGGATTTGTTTTGATATATGCTTCATGAACACTATTTTTACTTCTTCCTTGTAGTGCATCAACATATTCAGCAGCAAGTCCAATATTACTAGCATGAAATTTTCTAAGTGTATGTGATCTGAAAAATCGATATTTTCCTTTCAATCCCCACTTCATATGATCATTAATTTCTTGAAATCTAGTGATAACCAATGAACTACTAAATGGAAAAAGTTTATCTTTTAATTTAAGGTTATTTCTAGTTTTTAAATATTTAATAATAAATTTAGTAGCTTCTGGTGAACAAAATGTATAATAAAATTTATCGGTTTTAATTCGTTTAAGATATATTGTTGGAATTATTTCTTCTTTTGAATTATCAAGATCATGTAATATCTTCAAAATACTTCCACCATTATGGTATTCACTTGTTGCATTGATAAAATCTTCTACTGTTAAAGATAATGTTTCAGCTTTTGCTGTTCCACTACTTGACATAAAAAGAATTAAAGCTTTCAAATCAAGAGGAACAATTTCAAGAGCTTCTTGTATATGTCTTCTTGTTGGAAGGTCAAGGTAATTTGTAATATATTGTTTATCATATCTTACTTCTGGAAGATAAGGAATTTCAATTTCAAAATGTATATAAAAAGTTTTTAATTTTGAAAAGTATGTTTTTGCTGTGTTTGATGATATATTACTTTCTATAAGGTAATTTCTATATGTAATTAGACGTTCTTTAATTCTTCTTTCTTTAAGAGGAATTCTTTTTTCTTCATCTTCTATAGCTTCATTGATTAATTTATCAATACTACACTTATGAAAAGTAGTATACTTTTTAATTGCTGATATATATCCTTTTTTAGTACTATCTTTGATATTTCTATCCTTACAAAATTTAATTATTAAGTTATTATTGTACATGAATTAATTTTTTTTATTAAATAATATAATGAATATCTTTTAAAAAATAGGTATATACTAATAATGTAAGATTTTTTTTTTAAAATCATATTTTTTAAAATCAACTTATTTTTAATAAAAAATGAGTAAAGTAGATATTCTAGAGTAAAATATTAAATTAGTTTATTAAATAATTATTAAATTTTTTTTTAAAAAATAAAAAAAGTAATAGGTGAAATTAAATTTCTGATGGATTGGTAATTTCACCTTTTATTGCTGAGGCTGCAACAACAGCTGGGTTTGATAAGTAAACATAAGACTTAGCACTACCCATTCTACCAAGGAAATTTCTATTGGTGGTAGATATACAAGTCATATCATCATCCATAACACCCATATGTGCACCTAAACAAGGTCCACATCCAGGATTACATATAATAGCATTGGATTCAAGAAGTGTTTGTATAATACCTGAATCTATAGCTTCTTGGTAAATTTTACGTGAAGCAGGGAATACAAGTAATTGTACATCTTCATGAACTTTATGACCTTTAATAATATCAGCAGCTTGAGCTAAATCTTCATAACGACCATTGGTACATGAACCAAGTACTGCTTGATTTATTGTTGTACCTTGGACTTTATCAACATCTTCAACATTATCAACATTGTGAGGACATGCAACTTGAGGTTGAAGATCATCTACATCAAAATCATAAATCTTCTCATATTCAGCATCTTTATCTGGTGTAGTTATAGTATAATCAGTAATTCCACGTTCTTTAAGATATTCTTTTGTCTGTTTGTTTGGAATCATTATACCATTTTTAGCTCCACATTCAATAACCATGTTTGTCATAGTTAAACGTGCATCAACAGACATATCATCTATTGTGTTTCCATGAAATTCAAGACTTTTGTATGTTGCACCATATGATCCAATCTCTTTAATAATATTTAAAATTAAATCTTTGGAATATACATTTTCTTGTAAAGTTCCATTTACATTTATTTTAAAAGATTCAGGAACTTTAAACCATGTTTTTCCAGTAGCATATACAAGTGCAAGATCAGTAGCTCCTAAACCAGTTGAAAATGCACCAAATGCACCATATGTACATGTATGAGAATCTGCTCCAACAACAACTGTTGATGGTTTAATATGTCCATATTCTGGTAATACTTGGTGACAAACTCCTTCACCTTGTATATACATATTTGGTATTTTTTGTTTTTTTCCAAATTCTCTTACAACTTGTTGAAATTCTGCAGATCCCATTGTATTGGCTGGAATATTATGGTCAAATACAAGAACTATTTTTTCAGGATCCCATACTTTATCTGTTAATTTTTCAAATACTTTTATTGTTGGTGGACTTGTACCATCATGACTCATTGCAAGATCAATATTTGCATTTATTGTTTCTCCTGGAGAAACTTCATCTTTATTAGCAGATTTAGCTAGAATTTTTTCAGTTATATTCATATTATTAATCCTCATCTTTGAATATCAGCTTTTGTTAATATTTCATCAAATTTATCATTTGTAATATCTTCGCCTTTTTCTCTTTCTTCTTTAACATATTTTACAACTTCAAGTAATTTTTCATCATTAACTTTAATATTTAATGTATCTAATTTTTCTGCAACAGCAGATTTACCTGAATGTTTTCCAAGAACTATTTGTCTTTTTGTTCCTATCATTTCTGGAAGATATGGTTCATATGATAAAGGGTCTTGAAGTATCGCATCTACATGTATTCCTGATTCATGTCTAAATATATTATTTCCAACAATTGCCTTATTATATGGTGTTGGAATTTCACTATATTTTGCAACCGTTTGAGATAAATCATGAATTATTTTTGTATTAAATCCTAAATCATAGTCATATAATAATTTAAGTGTCATGATTAATTCTTCAAGTGATGTATTTCCTGCTCTTTCTCCAATACCATTTACGGTTGTTGAAATTGCTGATGCTCCTTCAAGTAATCCTGCAATACTATTACTTACTGCCATTCCGAAATCATTGTGACAGTGAAGAGCAACTTCTATGTCTATCTCTTTTTTAATATTACGAACAAGATATTGCATTGCATATGGATTTATTGAACCTGTTGTATCTGCAATATGTATCCTATCAGCTTTATGGTCTTGGGCTTGTTTATATACTTCAATGAGTTTTGGAAGTTCAGTTCTCGTTGCATCTTCTGCAGAAAAAGCAACAAAAAGCCCATGATCTTTTCCATAATCTATTGCATCCATACAGATTTTATTTACTTCATCTCTAGGTTTATCTATTTTTACTTTAAGATGTAAATCAGATAATCCCATAAATGTTATAATTCCATCTACATCAGCATCTAATGCAGCATCAATATCTTCTTTTTTGGCTCTTGTAAGACAAATAATACTTGCATCTAAATTTTCATTTGCTATTTTTTTAACAGCTTGTTTTTCATTTTCAGAAACTCTTGGAAAACCAGCTTCTATTTGGGGTACACCTAATTGATCTAATTTACGTGCAATTTCTAATTTTTCATCAAGTGAAAAATATACTCCAGGAGTTTGTTCTCCATCTCTAAGAGTAGTGTCATATATATTTATTTTATCTGGAAAATCATATTCTACTTCTTTATTGTATACACTTACAAATCTATCCATATTTTTTCCCCCATCAATAATACAGTATTTTATCGTATTATGAAAGGTATTGGTTATTTATCTTATTAGAAAATTAATTTATTTAACAAAATTTTAATATATAACTTATATATTTATCTTTTATTTAATATTCTTTTATTGGTTTTGTTCTAATAATTCAAGATATGATGTACGTTCAAAATTATCTGTTATTTCTAATTTTTCAAATATATTGAAAATATTATCACGAATTATTTGAATATTTTCATCTTCTGAAGTTACATATTCAATTTCCATGTAATATCCTAATTTATCAAGTTTATCAATTGTAATTGTATATTCTTCATATTTGAATATTCTTCGAATTTTACTAACAATAGCTGATGGTTTAAATCCTAAGTTAACTAATATTTCTGTCATATCTTCAGTACTGTTTATTTCAACTTCTACTTCTTTTCTTGTTTTTGATACTGTATCTAATTTAGGTCCTTTATATGTTAATATACGTGTAAAATCATCATCATTAGGAATTTCTCTTATACGTAATGCTTCATCAGTTTCTTTATAATCTTTATCAGGTGCATTAAAATATATGTCATGTTGTTTTTCAGTATGAGAATATACTCCCCCAATTTCTATAATTTTTTCCATTGCAACTTTATTATCTTCAATTTTTGCTTTTATTTCTACTTCAATCATGATAATTATTCCACGGTATTTTTATATAATTTAATTTTTGTTTTTCTATTATTATATTATAGAGACTATTTTTATAGTTATATATATAAAGAAAAAAAAATATATATAAATACATAATATGTTATTTGGTATTTTTTTAAATATTTGAATATGATAAAACTAAAAAGAGTGATTGTTAAATTTCTTTAAACCCCAAAAGATAAAATATGGATTATAATTCTAAGAAATTAATTTTATAAATATTATTTTAATAAATATCTAAAAAAGATTTTATTATTTATAAATATGATCTTCTTTATTTTCATTAAATTTAAGAATAATACTAAATTTTTTATCACTAAAAATGGAGGAGAAATAATGGCAGATGTAGAAATAAAAGTTGAAAACATTGTAGCATCCGCAACATTAGGTAAATCACTTGAATTACCTAGGATCGCACCTGCTTTAGAAAATGTTGAATACAATTTAGAACAATTCCCTGGATTGGTTTTTAAACTAAAAAACCCTAAAACAGCTGCTTTAATATTTGGATCTGGTAAATTAGTATGTACAGGAGCAAAATGTATCGAAGACTCAATTAAAGCTATTCACATGACTGTGGATAAAATAAGAGAATTAGATACTGAAATTCCAGAAGAATTTGAAATTATAATTCAAAATATAGTAGCATCCGCAAATCTAGGTAAAGTATTAAATCTTGAAGCAGTAGCTTTAGATTTAGAAAATACAGAATATGAACCAGAACAATTCCCAGGTTTAGTATACAGACTTGAAGATCCTAAAGTAGTATTATTACTATTTGGTTCAGGAAAAGTTGTATGTACTGGAGCTAAAACAGCTGATCAAGCATTATTAGGTGTTCAAAAAACTAAAGAACGTTTAATTGAATTATACTTGATTGAAGAGTAAATTTACTATATTAAATCCAATATTAAAGGATATAATTTATTTATACTCCAAAAAAATAATCTCCAACTTAAACTCCTATTAATTTAATAAAATAAAAAATATGAAAAAAAGAAAAAGAATAAATTAATATAAAAATAAAAGTAATATTAAGAATAAATATTCTTTTGATATAATATTAAAATAAGATTTCAAACCTAAAATAATCATTCTTATTTTATTTTATTAAAAAAAATATCGGTGATCTTTTGATTAAATTGGTAGTATTTGATCTAGATAATGTTTTAATAGATACAGAAACAATAGATGAAATAGCAAAAATAAATGGTAATGAAAAAGAAATAAGTGACATTACATTACAAGCAATGCAAGGTAAAATTCCTTTTGAAACATCCATTAGACAACGGGTTAAAAAACTCGAAGGTATAAGTACAGATGAAATAGATGAAAAAATGGACAATATCTCTTTAAATCCAGGAGCTGTTGAAACAGCAACTGAACTTAAAAAAAGAGGATATAAAATAGCAATCATCACTGGAAGTTTTGATGTTATAGCTTTAAGAGTCAAAGAATGGATAAACGCGGATTATGCATTTTACAATACACTTGAAGTCAAAGATGGAAAACTAACAGGAGAAGTATCCGGACCTCTTGTAACACAAAATAAGATAGATGTACTTAGAGATCTAGTTGATGAACTAGGTATAACATTAGATGAATGTGCAACAATTGGAGATGGGGCAAACGACCTTGAAATGATTAAAAATGCTAAAATAGGGATAGCATATAATGCAAAACCAATATTAAAAGAGAATGCAGATATTGAAATCAATGAAAAAGACCTAAGGAAGGTACTTGATATAATGGCAGACGAAGAAAAAATAACTAAAGAAGAAGTAGTAGAAGAAACAACATCACAAGAAACAGAAGTAACTGAAGAAGTTCCTCAAGAAGAAGTAGAAGAAACTGAAGAAGTTGCAGCTGAAGAAGAATCTGAAGCAGAAGAAGTGGAAGAATCTGAAGAAGCAGAATCTGAAGAAACCCAAGAAGCTGAAGAAGATGCAATTGATTACTCAATCTTAAACTTCCAACAATTATTACAAGTAAAAAGAACTTTAGAATCTGAACTCACTGATCTTAAAAATGTAAGAGACAACATGAATGAAGAAACTAAATCATTCAGAAAAGAACGTGATGAGTTAAACAAAGAACTTAAAGACACTCTTAAAACAGCTTTAGATAAAAGAAATGAAAGAGACGAAATTAACAAAGAAGTTCACAAATTCAAAGAACTCAGAAATGAATGTAATGAAGAGCTCAAAAAAGTAGAATGGAATTCTGGTAAAAAAGAAATGTCCAATATACAAGCTGAAATTAACAAAATTGATAAAACAATACAAACTAAAGTATTAGATATCAGAAAAGAAAATGAACTTGTAAAAAGAGTATCTGATTTAACAAAACAACTCAAAAAGATTCAAAGTGATGAAGAAGAAGAAAAAACAGCAGCTCAATTAAAAGAAAAATCAGAACAATACCACCAACAAGTAGTGGAATTATCTGATAAAGCACAAGCTGTTCACGAAGAAATGATTGAATTCTTCAACAAAATTGATGGTATCAGAGAAAAAGCTGATGCAAAACATAAAGATTTCATAAACTCTAGAAATGCAGCAACTGCTAAACACGAAGAAGTTAAAGATAAATTATCTGAAATCAGAAAAGTTAACAAATTCATGGATCAAGCTAAATCTGGTTCAAGATCTAGAAAACACGATGATAAAGCAGAAAATGATGTAAGAGAAAAAGAAGAAGCAGAAGAAATCTTCCAAAAATTCAAAGATGGTAAAAAATTAACCACTGAAGAATTCTTATTATTACAAAAATATAATATAATGTAATTCTAATCTCCTTCTTTTTTAGTTAAGTAGAGTACAAAAAGAATTAATATGGTAATTTTTGGGATCAATAAAAAGGGTATTTATTGATGTATCATATTAATTATCTTTATTTTTTTTTAGGGTTATTTATTTTAGTGATAAAAGAATAAATACCTCTAGAAAAATATTTTTTTTTAAATTTTATCTTTTAAACTATTTTTAATAATTTTATAAAAAAAAGAAAATGTGTAGAATAATTAAATAGCTACTATTTTTAGGTATTAACTTGAGATATACCATTTATTTTATTAATCTTAATAATATTATTTGATAATGTTTCCATTTCATCATCGTGTGTTACTACAATCATTTGCGGAACAATATTTATTTTTCGAATTATTTCAATTAAACTACTTCTACGTTCACTATCAAGATGTATTGTAGGCTCATCTAGAATTAATAGTTCTGTCTTATTTTTTGTTATTACTTTTGCAATTCCAAGTCTTAGTGCTATTGCAATTACTATTTTTTCTCCACCACTCATTTGGTCAATGTTTAATATTTCATTTTTTGATGTTACTGTTATGTTATAATCTTCATCTAGATTTATTGATGAGTACATAAATCCAAATTCTTCAAATATGTCCATTGTATTATTTTCAATTTGTGGTCTAACTACATTTCTTAGATCTTTTTGTATTCCATCTTTACTATATAATTGACGTATGTGTTCAAGTAGTTTAATGTAATCTTTCATATTTTCTTGTTCTTTTATTATTTTATTAAGTTCTTCAAGTTGTAATTCTTGTTTTTTAAGCTGTTTATCATATGTTTTAAGATATGTTTGACTACTTATAATTTTATTCTCA
>CAZHBQ010000044.1:0-12321 GCA_964530785.1 uncultured Methanobacteriaceae archaeon
ACATTTTATTAAATACTGTATATTTTCCCATGAATTCTTTTTGAATAATACTTTCAAAACCATATTTTATTAAAACATTAATAATCTCATTCATTCGGGATAATTCACGTTTAGTTTTACTAATTTTCATAGTAAATAATATTATATTTAAATATTAATAAAAATTTTTAAAATAAGTTTATAAATAAAAAAAAGAGAGAAGAAAATAAATTATTTTTTGAATAATTTACATTCCTATATAATTAATTAAAGACATAGCAACAACTGCTGCAATTATTAATATTAATACAATTATTAAAACTGTAACAATTTTACTACTTAAATTATCAACATTTTCATCAAGATCCATACCTAACTCATCAATATTTTCATCATCAGATTCTAATATTTTATTAAATTTAGATTTGATATCACTATCTTCTTTTTCATCATCAATTATTTCTTCATTTAATGATTTATTTTCAGATAATGATTCTTTAATTGGTTTTTCTATTGATTCTTCTTCAGAATCATCAAATTCTGAATTAATTTCTTCTAAATCTTCAGAATCAGTTTCAACTATGATTTCATCTTCTGATTTTGTTGTATCTTCTGATTCTTCAACTTCCTCCCTTTCTTCAATTGAAATTACTTCTTCTTCAGGTTCTATAACTTCTTCTTTAGATTCAATAATTTCTTCTTTAGGTTCTTCAGATTCTATTTCTTCAACAGGTTCAGTATCTTCTGATCCTTCCTTTATTTCTTCTTCTGGTTCTTTAACTTCTTCAGAAACTTCGTCTTTTTCTTCAATAATTTCTTGATCAAAATCTATAGAATCATCTGCAATTACAAAATCATCATCGATAATCATATCATCATCAATTATGAAATCATCAGATACAGTTTCTTCAACTTTAGATTCTTCTACTTTAGGTTCTTCAACAATTTTAGAAGTTTCTTCTTTGTTCTCTTGTTTAGGTTTACTTTTAGGTTTTATTGGATTAGCTATTGTAGATTTTATTGATTTTAAATTTGAATAGTCTTTTTCTTCTTTGGTTTCTTCTTTAGTTTCTTCTTTGATTTCTTCTTTGGTTTCTTTGGATTCTTTTGGTTCAAAGTCTAATTTTTCATCAATTGGAGCTTCTTCCCATATTAAATCTTCATCTTCCATATCATCAATATTTAAATCTAATAGTTCATCAAATTCATCCACAATTTTTTCTGGTTTAGTTTCAACTACTTCAGATTTTGATTCAACATTCCCTTCAACAACTGTTCCACAGTTAAAACAGAAGTTATCTTTTTCATCTAGTTCTGTACCACATTTTCTACAAAACATTATATATACTCCCTTTACTTTCTTTTAAATAAAATAATTATATTCATATCATGAAATTCATTGAAACCATGCTATAGTTCTACTAAATTATATCATACTAGAATATATTATTCATATATCTTTATTAATTAATAGATATATTTGTTATATTATATAAAAGATAAGTTTATCTAAAATTTAAAATAAAAATAAACAAACATATAGTAAAATAAAAAGAAAATAAAACTTTAAATTAATAATAATTTATAAAAAAGAATAAAAAAAAGTTATTATAATTATCCAATAACTCTTAGGTTATCAACCAATATTTGTGAAGTTATACAAGACCCTAATTGACGAACTTCACTATTAATTGCAGATGCAGATTTCATGATCTCAAAAATATTTCCTGAAATCATTGCTTTTTTAATTGGATTTACTATTGATCCATTTTTTATTTCAAAAGCATTTAAAACTTCAACTGAAAAATCTCCAGTTATTGGATTTGCAGTATGTGCACCCATTACATTATCTACAATTATTCCATCTGTTATTTCAGAAATATCATATGATTCTTTAAAATCTAATTTTAAATTTGTAAATCCAACTGTTGATACTGATGAATATCCATCACGAACTGCATTTGCTGTTGTTTTAACGTCAAGTTCATCTTTTTTAGCATGATATGAATCATATATGAAATTTTTAAGAATTCCATCCTCAATTAATGTTGTTTTTTGTGAAGGTGTTCCTTCACTATCAGATATTGATGATTCTAACGCACCATCAATTGTTCCATCATCAGTTAATGAAAAATTTTCAGAAGCAACTTGTTGATTTAACATGTCTTTAAATCGTGATCTACCCCTTTGTTTATTTTCACTATTTAAAGCTCCTAGGAATGTTCCTAATAATGATACTGCTGCTGTATGATTTAAAACTACTTTAGTATCACGAGTAGTTGTTGGTTCTGAATTTCGAGAATCAAGAGCTAATTTTGTGGATTTTTCTACTATTTTATCTAAATCAATATTTTTATCATGTCTTACATCATAATAATATGCACTTGAAACTACATCACCATCTTTTACGTTAACTGAAACTGATGCTCCACATCCAGTTTGTGTTTCTGTTACATCAACACCATTAGAATTAACTATGTCCACTTTACTTACAGTTACTCCATATCCACCAGCAGTCGGATTACATCCTTTTTCTTCTACCATATCAATTAGAGTTTGTGAATATTCTATTGCTTCTTGTAAATCTACATTTTCAAGAGTTTTATCATATAATCCATTTATTTTTGAATATTCTTTATTATTATCTATCATTACCAGATTTTCATCTTGATTATTTAATTTTGAATTATTAATTGCATGTGTTATTGTTTGATCTATTCGATTAATATTAGTTGTATACGCAAAACCTTGTTTTTGATCTTTAATTACCCTAATACCAATTCCTGTTATATCTTCTTCTTTTGCATGATTTACTTTATCATTTAGTATGTCTACATCAGTAGAATCATTACGTTCCATGTAAATTTCTGCATGATCTACTTGTTTTATCACTTTTGTTAAAATATCATCTAGTAAATGATCCATAATATCATCTCTTTAAATTAATCATCCATTTTAGAATATCTATATGCGATATTACAAGTTCCTTCTTTACTTACCATACATGCTCCAATAGGATGTAATGGATTACATTCTCCACGGAATAATTCACAATCTTCAGGTCTTGCAACACCTCTTAATATAGCACCACAAATACAACCTTGAGGTACATTTTCTGATTCTGGGAGATCCATATCATACCTTACTCTTGCATTATGATCATCAAATTCACTTTTAAGATCATATACAGAATTTGGTATTTCAGGGAAACCTCTCCATTCTTTAGAAGTTACTCTAAATACTTGTTCCATTGCTTCTTGTGCTTTAACATTACCTTCTTCTCTTACAGCACGTTTATATTCATTTTGTATTTTAGGAGCATCTTCTTTTTTCTGTTTTAAAATTAGATAAATTGAATATAATATATCAAGAGGATTGAAACCTGCTACAGCTTGAGGTATTCCATATTTTTCTGATAAATATTCAAAAGGTTTTGTACCTATGATTGTACATACGTGTCCTGGTTCTATAAGTCCATTTAATTCTACTTTATCATTAACTAAAAAATCAAGTGCTGGTGGAATTAATCTATGACTTGATAAAACTGAAAAATTTTCAGGAGGATTACTTAATAATTCATTTGCAGTTGTTGGTGCAGTTGTTTCAAAACCAGCAGCCATAAATACAACATCATTATCTATTTCATTTGCAAGTTCAACAGCATTTCCTATACCATAAACAATTCTCACATCAGCTCCTTCAGCTTTTGCATCAGCTAATGATTTAACAGTTCCAGGTACTCTTAACATATCCCCAAATATTGTTACAGTTACTCCTTGTTCTGCTAGTGCAACACATTCATCAATTTCTTGTGAAGGAACTACGCATACAGGACATCCAGGACCTGCTACAATTTGAACTTCTGGAGGTAACATGGATCTTATTCCATTATACATTATTGCATGTTCATGTGAACCGCATACGTGCATAATACTTATTGGTTGTTTTATTTCATTTATTTTTTTAAGTATATCTTTTGTTAAATTTTTCATGTATCCCAAAACTCCTATGGATAACTTAATTTGAATAAGAATAATTTTTTATTTATTTTGATCAATTTCTATCAATGAATAATATTATTAAAATTAAAATATTTATATTATTATATTTATATTAAAAAAAAAATAAATTTATCATTGCAAAATAAAATATTTCAAATTATTAACATTATATAATTTAAGATACTACATAATAATAGACTTATCAAATAGGAGCCATATTAATGAAAATAAGTGTTGTAGGTTTAGGAGTAGAAGGTCAAAAAGCTACTCTTTCATTACTAAAAAGAAATTACCAAGTTTATTCATCAGATATTAATAGAAATATTGATCTAACTCTTCTAAATAAGGAAATTTCAGATATGGAAGAAAATTTAGATCTTGAAATTGGAAGTCATAATCTTGATAAAATATATCATTCTGATGCTGTTTCTGTAAGTCCAAGTTTATTTAAAAAAGAGATAAGTAAGAATATTATAGATAAAGGAATATTTTTCTCAGATATTTTTACAAAACATAAAGATATAAAAACAATAGCAGTTACAGGAACAAATGGAAAAACAACAACAAGCCATATGATTTACCATATATTAAAAAATGAAGGTTATAAAGTAGTAATTGGTGGAAATGGTGGAGGAGGTTTTTCAGGATATAATGAATTAGTTTTAGATGCAAATGAAAATGAATATGATTATATGATTATTGAAGTTTGTGATATGACTCTTGATTTTTGTAGTTATGTATTTGATATAGATATGGTTGTAGTTACTAATATCGGATATGATCACATGGATATTCATGGATCAATTGAAGAATATACTGAAGAAATAGGTGAGTTTATTAAAGATAAACCTGCAATTTTAAATAAAAATGATGAAAATTTATTAAAAGTTAAAAATAAAAGTAGTAACCCACTTCTCTTTGATATGTATTCTTATGAATTAGAACTTTTTGGTAAATTTAATCTACAGAATGCTCATGCTGCTTACTTATTATGTTCATATTTAGAAATTCCTGAGAAAAATATTCAAAAACATTTAAAAACATTCAAATCAGTTGAAGGACGTACAATTCAAATAGAATATAATACAAATAAAATTGTAATTGGAAAAACAGATAATGTTGATGCCTTAAAAGCTGTTTTAGAAGAAGAAGAATTTAACATATTAATCATTGGAACTCCTCGTGAACATGAAACATGTAGATATAATATTTTAGATTATATTAAAACATATGAAGCAGATAGCCTTATAATATTTCCTGGCCTAGACGATATTACTTATAATTATGTCCAGTACCTAAATAAATTAGGATATACAAAAGATATGATGGTAATTAAAAAAACTAAAGATATTATTAATTATATTGATGATAAAGAAAATTGCAAAATATTTATAGGTGGAAATGGTCAGGAAAAAATAACTAAAATAAGCAACATCTTACAAAAAGAAATTTAAATTCTACCTTCTTTTTTTTATAACATGAATCAAAATCATGTTTTTTATAAAATAAATATCGAAAATTAATTAAAATATCAAAATATAATTAATCAACCTATTTAACTAATTTTACTAATTATTAATATGATAAATTGATTTTTTAATATAATAAATAATATTTATAATGATATACAAAATATAATTTAGTATAATAAAAATATTACTTTAAAATATAATTTTAATTTTTCACTATATAATGAAGGGAGGTTAATTAAAATAATAAAAAAAATTAAAAATCCATATTTTCTTATAGGGATTCTTTTTTTAACAGTTATTGTTTCAGGAATTTTATGTAATATTGTTACAGCAGAAAGTACTGACCATGACACTAGTAGTGTTAATGCAGTTAATGGAACTACTGTAGTATCTGGTGATGTTTTAATAGATCAATCAACAGTACGTAAAGTACCGTTAGCATCTGATCCTACAAACATATTAAGACCATTAAAAAATAGGGATTTTACAACTGTACTTGTTAGTCTGATGACAGCTGCTGCACCTAATGATATTATTAAAAATAATACTTACATTACAGCAGATGGACATATTTCAAGTAAATTAAATGATCCTGGAAAAGTAGTATTTGATTCTGATGATAAAATTTCAATTGTTGCACCTACATCAATGGTTTGGGGACATAAATTACCTTATACTATTGCTGTAAAAGACAATGATTCAATTAAATTAGTTCAAAATAACACTACTATTAAAACCATTAAATCAACTGAAATTAGTAATGATACAGTCCCTACAGATTTTGTTAGTGCTGAATCATTAAAATCATGGTTTAATGAGTCAGCTGATGGAGCTAATATTACTGTAGATTATTATCTTGGAGATTTTAATGATAACAGAACAGGAGTTTATGGTAAAGAAAACATTATTAATAAATTTGGTAATACTACCTATGGTTATATGAGAAATTATACATCAGGTGCTCCTGTTATGGTATACACCCATAATGCTTCTGAAACTAATGTAAGTTCAGCTGTAAGTACTGTTGAATACTTATCTGAATATCCTACTGCAATCAGAGCAAGTAATGCTAAAGAATTCGCAGCTGGATGGAATAACACTATCATACCACCACATTCCTCAGCTCATGGAAAAGAAAATGTTTCATTTACAGCAATTGCTGAATCTGAAGCTGCTTCAGGAAGTGCTACTCACGGAGTTTGTCCTCCAGGAAGATCATTAAGAGATGCTCTTGTATCTCTTGGAAATCCACTACCTGTTGGTATGAGTAGTGCTGATGAATGTGTACTATATGGATATAGACCTACTATTGATGTTCTTGCAACAAATAATGGAGATTATCCAATTAAAATTGTTATGTGGACTGAAGGAGAAAGTGGAGATACTAAGATTTATACTACAATATATGAACTTAAAGATAATGCAACTTATGTTGATAACTCAACTTCAAATAATACTACAACAAATAATACTGTGTAGATTATTTCCTTCCCACTTTTTTTTAAAAAACTTCTTTTTTTATATTAAAAAAATAGTTACATACTTAAATACTAATTTTATATAAACCTAATATTGAGAGTTGATATTATGGATGCTTTAATTACTGCTGCTGGTAAAAATTCTAGAATGATTAATGATTTTAAAGAAAAAAATAAAATACCAATACATAAATTAAAATTAGAAATTGATAATAAACCAGTGCTTATTCATACAATTGAAAATATACAAAAATCAGATATAGATAATATTATTATTGCTTTAGGTCATTATAAAGAAGAAATTTATGAATTATTAGAAAAGTATAATATTCTAGATAATATTACAATTAAAATAAATCATGATATTAATGTTGGTTTATCACAAACAATTGTTAATTCTATAAAAGACGATTTGGATAAAGATTATCTTTTCATGGCAGCTGATCAACCTACAGTATCATCAAAAACGATAAATAATTTAATCAGTACATATGAAAATAGTCAAAATAAAAAAAATACAATAAGTATACTTGCAAGACGAAAATATGGTAAATTAAATAGTGCTGAAGGTCTTGGTATGCCATTTTGTTGTTATGGAAAATTATTATACAACTATTTGGTAAACGAAGATAAAAATCTTAATCCTATTCTTCGAAAAATGATTGATGAAGATATTGAATTTTATGGAATAGAATCTGAAAATCAACTAGAATTATTAAATATAAATCATTATAATGATTACTTATATATTAAAAAGATTATTGAAAAAAATAAGAAAAAAAAGAATTAAATAAAATTTGATATTGATAAAGCATCATCAAGTGTTATCCCAATAACTACTTCATCATCACCAATATCAGTCATTAATCTTGAACCTCTACATCCAAAACTAATATTTTCATTCTTAGTTAAATATGGTATTGCAAATGCTTCAGAACATAAACCTTGTGTTGCTGCAAAATCTGCTTTAGTTCTTTTTCCTGTTGCTTGAGCATATAACATTGCAAAATTAAATGTTTGAAGTACATTACAATAAAGTAATATTACATCACCATCAAAAGTTGCATCTTCAAGTGGAGCATAACCAACTGCTTCTATTTTTGAATCAATGTGAGCTACATCAATTGGTTGATCAATTAGTCCTAATGCTGAAGCTCCTTTCATACAATCTTGTTCTTCAACAGTTGAATAGAATGATTTCTTATCATGTGCAGCCATATAAACCATTTGACAATGAGTTGCAACACCATCATATTTTGATAATACTTCTTTTGCATCATCTTCTGATGAGAATACTTTTATAGCAACTGGACTTTTATCAAGTTTAAATAATGCTTTTAATTTATTTGATATGGATATGTTATCACTAATTTTAATCACCCAAACAATTTAAGATAACTTTTCAAGAGAATTTAAAAAAGAATCTATATCTTCAGCAGTTAAACCTACTACTAATTCAGTTGGTAAAACATCGGTAAATTTTCTTGATCCTCCACAACCTAAACTTAAATTTGGTTCTTTGGAAATAAATGGACTTGCTACAACATCAGAACATATAGATTGTATCCCAGCAAAACTTGATTTAAATCGTTTACCAAGAACATAACCATAAGCCTGTGATATTTTCATTGCTTGTTCAGGTGTTGCATATATTACTATAACATCTGCTTCAAATTTAGCTTCACCCAAAGGAGCATATCCAACTGCTTCCATTATTGTATCAACTTTTGGTATTTGTTCTAATTCATGTTTTGCTGACCCTTCTGAAGCAAATCTTCCTAGAGAATAATATTTTTCACCAGTTTTTAATGCATCTGGAAAATCTCGTAGACCTAAAGCTGCAGCCCCTCCTTGACATAATTGTTCATCAAGTGTTGTATAACATGATACACCTTCTGCTGCATCAAATACTCTTTCACAATGCCTTTTTTTATCTTCAGCTTTTGGTAAAACTTCTTCTGCTTTTTGTTTAGATAAAAATAATTTAACTGCTACTGGATTTTTATCTAAATTTAATATATTTTTAAGTTTTTCAGAAATTTCAGAATAATTTTCTACTTTACAAGAACACATAATATAACTTCCTAATATTCCATGATAAATATTATTTTAAAATAAATTAATAAAAATTTTTATTGATTAAAAAAAATTAAAAAAAAAGAGTTTATTTAGAAAAAAGATGATTTATAAAAATTTAATGAATAGCATCAGTTAACTCTTTTATTTTATCATATACATTACTACTTTCCTCTACAACAGTACCTGTAATAATTAAATCTGCACCAGCATCTTTTACTTCACGTGCATCTTCTGCAGTTCTAATTCCTCCACCTACAATAACCATTAAATTTGTTAATTTTTTAACTTTTTGTATAAAATCTAAAGGTATATGTGAATCAGCACCAGATCCTGCTTCTAGATATATTACTCTCATACCTAAATATTCTGCTGCTAATGAATATGCTACTGCAAGATCTGATTTATTACGTGGAACTGGTTTTGCATCACCAACCCAACCAACAGTTCCTCCAGGTTCAATAATCAAATAACCCATAGGAATTGTTTCTATACCCATTTTCTTAACTGATGGAGATGCTAATGCTTGAGCTCCTGTAATCCAATAAGGATTTGTAGAATTTAATAGACTCATAAATAATAATGCATCAGCATATTTACTTACTCCTGTTATATTTCCAGGGAATAGAATAACAGGTAAATCAATATTTTCTTTTAAAGCTTTAACTGTTAAATCCAATTCTTCTTGATTTGTAATAGATCCACCAACTAAAATAGCATCAGTTTTAGCATCTTGAGCTTGTTTTGCTATATCTACTGCCTCTTCTGGTGATTGTTCATCAGGATCAATTAAAGTTACGTGTAACTTATGATCTTCAAGTGTTTTATTTAAGTATTCTTCAACGTTCATTATATTGTTCCTTCAAATATTGTTAATTAATAATATTATAATATTAATAGAATTTAGTATTTAGTATTAGAATTAGTATTAAAATAATTTATAAAAAAAGTACTAATAATATATAAAAAAAATAGAATATCACTTTAGTGATAATGATTAAAAAAAAAAGAATAAAGTACATTATAAATAATGTTACTTGTTTATCCTCTTGGTTCTTTTGCTTTGTATCTTAAACCTGTGTATCCGCATTTTCTGCATGATTTTGCAGCAGCAGGGTTTCTTGCGTTACATTTTAAACAAATTTTAACATTAAATATTCTGTTTTTAGCTTCTTCAAATTTTGCCATATTATTCTCCTCCTAAAAATTCATTTTGTACCTTAACAATTTCAGCACTATTTTTTGCCTCACTATAGGCTTCTAATAAATTTTCATTAAGTGTAATAAAATGAGGCCCCCATTTAAAACAATTCATTAAATCACGAGCTTCTTCTTTATAACCTACAATGTATAAAGTAGCACTTAATGCTTCAGCACTTGACAATATACATGGTTTTCCATAATTTACAGGATTAGCTGCAACTAAAAATGGAAGTAACCTATGATTTTTCTTAGATTTAAAATTAAAAGAGGATTTTTTTAATTTTTTCCAAGAACAATCTAATGCTGATAATCCATATTTTGTAATTTTTTCTCGATCTTCACGAGATACTGCTTTTTTAGCTTCAGCATCTAAAACTATTGCATTATAAGGTATTTTATTCATTTTATGAGTAATTATAGCCTTATTTTGATTTGCTAGTTTTATGGATGTGCATCTTTTAGGATCACACTCATTTGAGTGATAAATTACAATTTTCATCTTATTAAACTTTAATAATTTTATAAATAAAATAATTCTTATAACTAATATTATTCTGTTAAATTATTTTTTTTTAGAATAATAGATTATTATTAGAATAGTATATATTATATATTTATTTAAGATAATAAAAAGATTTCTATTATATTAACCAATATCTTAAAAATATATTAAATTAAATAAGTTAAAAAAAAGATATAATAATATCATTTAAATGTCATAATAATATAGATTAATAATATAAAAAAAGGAAAAAAATATGAGTCTAAATTTATTTACCTTACTTGGAGAAGTTATTGTAATTGGTATTATTGTAATTATTATATTCATGCTTATAACTTTAATTCTTGGAAATAATCTACTAAAAAATAATAAATTAATATTTCCTAGACTTTTATTATTTACTTTAAATCTTACATATCCAGTTATAAAAAAAGTATTAAAGTTATTAAATATCGATGACTTACTTATAGATAGAATAAGTATCGATCTAAGAAATAAATTAAACAAAGAAAAATTTAGAGAATTGGATGCTAAAGATGTTATAGTAGTATTACCACATTGTTTAAGAGCACCAAATTGTCCTGCTAAACTAGGAAAATCAGGTTTAGAATGTATTGAATGTGGAAATTGTTCAATTGGTGTATTTAAAGAAATATGTGATAAAAAAGATATTGGCATGTATGTTGTTCCCGGATCCACTTTCATAAAACAAGTTATTAAATTAAGACCTTTTAAAGGAGTTATTGGTGTAGCTTGTCCTGTTGATTTAAACAATGTGATGACAATAATGGCTGAATTTAACCCACAAGGAGTTACATTAATAAAAGATGGTTGTATAAACACCCTTGTTATTGAAGAAGAGGTTATTGAACTACTAAATATTACAAAACCAGTGACTAATTATAAAAAAGAATAATCACCCCCACCTATTTTTTAAAACATGAACTTATCATTATTAATATTATATTATTTAAAATTTAATAAATTAGAAAATACATATATAATAATATCATATAGAGATAGGGGAATTTATAAAATGAAGAAACTTGCTGTAGCTGTAAAAGATAATGGAGTTAAAGTTGGACATTTTGGTTCATGTGAATATTTTATTATATATAATTACGATGAAAATACAAATAATATTGAATATAATAATGTAGTTTTCTCTTCAAAAGATCATGATAAAAATATTGAAGAATGGGAAAAATCAGCAGATGCTATTAAAGGTTCAAACATAGTGATATGTGAAAGAATAGGAGTTGTACCTAAAGCTCAACTAAAAGAAGAAGGTATAGAAATTATAGAAAATAGTGGATCTGTTGAAACTGTATTAGATGAATTTTTAAGTAATAAAAAGAACTAAAATAAGAAATATTTTTTTAAATAAAAATATTAATATAAAACTTAACCTCCTTTTTAATAATTTAACTTTTTTTAATAAATAAATCATGTAAAATTTATTTAAATTTAATAGAACAAAAATTAAATAAAATTAACTAAAATAAGAGAAATATTATTTAATAAGATTAATAAAATAAAACCATAACTAAAAATAAAAACCTAAATTAAATTTAAATTTATTATTTTTAAAATAATTTTTAATTTAAGGG
>CAZHBQ010000045.1:0-11994 GCA_964530785.1 uncultured Methanobacteriaceae archaeon
ATTTTATGTCTGAAAAATTTAAAAATAAAAAAAAATAAACTTTTAATATAGAACTTTATAAAAAAAGTAATTTATGATTATTTTATAACACAAAAAAAATCTAAAGGATGATAATAAAATGCCTGTGATAAACTTTACTTATGATGAATTATTTGAAAAATTAGGAAAAGAATTACCAAAAGATGAGTTAATAAATATTTTACCAATGATTTCAAGTGATGTTGAAGGATATGATGATGTAGAAGTAAAAGCAGAATTTTTCCCTAACAGACCTGATTATTATAGTGTAGAAGGAATTGTAAGATCATTGAAAGGATATCTTGACTTAGAAACAGGAATGCCCGAGTATGATGTTAAAGAAACTGACAATACTATTACTGTTGATCCTGAACTTGAAAATATAAGACCATACGTAGCAACATGTATTATAAAAAATGTATCTATTAACGATGAACAGTTACGTAATTTAATGGAATTCCAAGAACATCTTCATTGGGTTATTGGAAGAGATAGAAAGAAAGTAGCTATTGGTATTCATGATCTTGATAAAGTAGAAGGCCCATTTTATTATAAAGCAGGAAATCCTGATGAAGTATCTTTTATACCTCTTGAAAAAACAGAAGAAATGACTTTAAATCAAATTCTTGAAGAACATGAAAAAGGAGATAAATACGCAAAACTTCTTGAAGGATTTGATAAGTATCCGCTTATGGTAGATGGTAATGGAAATATTATGTCTATGCCTCCAATTATTAATAGTGAACTTACAAAGATTACAACTGATACTAAAAATTTATTTATTGATGTTACTGGAACTGATATAGCTGCTGTTACTAACTCTTTAAATATTATTGCAGCTAATATTGCAGAAAGTGGAGCAACTATTGAAACAATTGAATCAAATTATCCATATGCAGATAATAAATCATATCCAGATTTCGAACCTAAAGTTATGGAAGTACATACAAAAACAGCAGAAGAATATATAGGTATTGATTTAACTGCTGATGAAATTGTAAGAACTCTTAGTAAAACAAGATTTAATGCAGAGAAAATTGATGAAGACACAGTAAAAGTAACAATACCAAGGTACAGAATCGATATTCTTCATGAAGTGGATCTTATTGAAAATATTGCTTTAGGATATGGATTTAATGAACTTCCATCTGAATTACCTAATTTTGCAACAGTGGCAAATCCTGATCCTAAAAGAGAATTTGATAAAATAGTTGAACAGGTAATGATAGGGTTATCCTTTACTGAAATAAAAAGTTTAATGCTTACAAGTGAAGATCAACATTATACAAAACTTAGAAAAGAAGTAGAAGAAGATAGAGTAACTGTAGCTCAACCTATAACTCAAGATAGAACAATGATTAGAAAAACATTAATCAACAGTTTACTTGAATTCTTAGAAGATAATAAACATGAAGAGTTACCTCAAAGAATCTTTGAAATAGGTGATGTAGCATATATTGATCCGGAAAAAGAAACTCAAATGGTTACAGTAAAAAAATTAGCAGCAGCACAAATATCTTCTGAAGCAAACTTTACAACAATAAAATCTATAGTAGAATCATTTGTAACAAATATGGGTTTTGAAATGGAACTTGAAGATTCTGATAATTCTACTTTTATTGAAGGAAGATGTGCTCAATTTACGCTTAGAGCACAAAACGATGATACTCCATTTACATTTAAAGGATATTTCGGAGAAATACATCCTGAAGTTCTTTCAAACTTTGAACTTGAATATCCTGTAATAGCATTTGAAGTAGAATTCGAAGAGAAATAATAATTTTCAATAACCCTCCATAATTCTTTTTTTTGTGAATAATTATCTTATCTTTAATTAATTTTTTATCAATTGTATAATATTTGAATACTTTTAATTCTAAATACTAAAAATCTCATATGTTTCTATTTAAGTAATAAATTTATATATTATGAAAAATAAATAAAATATCATGAAATATCGAGAACTTGGAAAAACTAGAATTAAATCATCAATTCTTGGTTTTGGTACTATGCGATTACCTCTTCTTGATAATAATCCTGAACATGTTGATGTCAAACAGACTGAAGAAATGATTGAATATGCAGTAAATCATGGAATTAACATGTTTGATACAGCATGGGTATATCATACATTAAGTAGATCCAAACCAGGCGTTAGTGAAACCGTTCTTGGTGATATATTAAGTAGTGGATTCTATGATAAAGTTCATGTCTCGACAAAAATGCCCTCATGGGAAATAAAATCATGGGAATACTTCGATAATGTATTAGACAAACAACTTGAACGTTTAAAAACAGATCAAATTGATTTATTTTTTATTCATTCAATAAAAGATTCATTCTATAATGAAATCAAAGAAGATGGACTCTATGAATTTATTGATAGGGCTTTAAATGATGGTCGTATAAAACATGCATGTTTTTCAACACATGGTTCATATAACTTGTTAAACCAAATATTAGATGATTATGATAAATGGGATTGTGTATTAACACAATTAAATTATCTTGATGAAAATGATAATACTGGTTTAAGAGGTGTTAAAAAACTTAATAAACTAGGTATTGGTACAATGATTATGGAACCATTACGTGGTGGAAAATTAGCACAGAATCAACCATCATCAATTAAAAATATATTTAATAAATCTTCAAGAAAGTTTAATCCAGTTGAATGGGCTTTTAACTATCTATGGGATAAACCAGAAGTTAACTGTGTTTTAAGTGGAATGTCTAATTTAGACCAAGTAAAAGAAAATATAGTTGCAGCTGAAAATGCTGAAAAAAACATGTTAACCTCTGATGATAAATTAATCCTCGAAGAAGTAAAATCTGAGTATGATAAGTTAAATACAATACCTTGCACATCATGTAATTATTGTATGCCCTGTAGTTTTGGAGTAAATATACCAAAATGTTTCAGAGAATATAATATGGATTTAATTGGAGATGAAAGAATTAATTCAGTTCAGTACAGATTCCACATGCATGAAGATAGACAAGCTCATAATTGTACAAAATGTGGAAAATGTATAGACGTATGTCCTCAAGCAATTGATATTCCAGAAAAATTAGAAATTATTAAAAAACATTTTAAGATTTGATCAAAATGACGAGGGAAGTTTTAGTAAGTGAATTAATTCCTCGTGTTTTAACATTAAAAATAACAGTAGTGGAATTATTTAAAGAAATCAATAAGTTAAACGATGATGATATAGTTGTTAATTTTGAAGGAATTGAATATATGAATGTTTCATTTGCTCATCATTATAATAAACAAAAACGTTTATGTAATAAGAACATTACTGAAATAAATCTTATTCAAGAGTATGAAGAATTAATGAAAGTATCAAAGAATTTATTTGAATATTAATAATTTAGATTAATAGATTATTAATATTCATTTTTTTTTAAAATTTATTTTTTAAAGAAATTAACCTTCCTTTATTATTTTTTTTTTAAAATAGTACTTTTTTTTACTAGTTTTATAATAAATATTATTTTATTTTTTAAATAGATTATACTGATTTATATGATATTTACATAAAAGTTTATTAATAAGAATAAATATATTAATTAATGTTATAGTGGTTATGTTAGTTTGTCTGAATACTTATATAATATATTAATCACCACTTGTATATTATATAATTAAATACTAACACACAATCCTATAAAAACCATTTTTTGATATTTTTAGAAATAAGTATCTGATCCTACTTATTTCTTTTGATAGAGGAAATTCTATTTTTATTATAAAAACATTTATATAGTATATTCAAATAACTATTATATAGTATAGTGATAAGTTAGTTTCGTCAAATTACAACGGAGAATATAATTAATATAATTTTATAAGTTTTTTGACTTATATTTTTTAGCTTATAAAAATTTCATTATTTATTGCATAATATCATTTTTTCCCACTACTTTATGATATTATACTAACATTTATATCTCTATACACCACTTATTTGATTTCAAAGGAAAATATGTAGTATTTTATTTTAAAATACTACTTTTTTTTATTTAATTTAAAAATATGAGACTATGCTTATTTTATTATTTAATTTATTTTAAAATTTATTTAATATATTAATCGAATTTTTTATAATATTTTTTCTTAAGAATACATAATTATTAAAGATATAACTAAGATAATAATTATATAAGAAAAAAGTATTGAATTTAATTTAAATAAACAATACATATTAATTTATATAGGAGAATTTAGATGATACGATGTATTTCTTGTGGAGAAGAGTACGATGATGATGAAATAATATATACTTGTGAAAAATGTGGATCAATTCTTGAAGTAGAGACTGAAATTAAAGATATTCCACGTGAAACATTTGATAATAGAAGAGATAATATCTGGAAATACAAAGAATTTTTACCAGTAAATGCTGAAAATAGAGTAAGTCTTGATGAAGGTGGAACTCCATTTTGTAAATGTGATAAAATTGGAGAAGAACTAGGTATTGATTTATATGTTAAAGTTGAAGGATCCAACCCAACAGGTAGTTTTAAAGATAGAGGAATGAGTGTTGGAACTACAAAAGCTGTAGATCTTGGAGTAAATATGGTAGGATGTGCATCTACTGGAAATACATCTGCATCATTATCAGCATATGCAGCACGTGCTGGTCTTAAATGTGCTGTATTATTACCATCAGGAAAAGTAGCTCTTGGAAAACTTGCTCAAGCAATGTTCCACGGAGCAAAAGTATTATCTATTGATGGAAACTTTGATGACGCTCTTAAAACAATTACAGAATTAGCATTAGATGGTGAATTATATCTTCTAAATTCAATAAATCCATACCGTCTTGAAGGACAAAAAACTATTGGATATGAATTAGTACATGATCTTGGATGGCAATCACCTGACCGTGTAATATTACCTGTAGGTAATGCTGGAAATATTTCTGCTATATGGAAAGGTATAACTGAATTTAGAGAAGCTGGATATATTAAAGATACTCCTAGAATGACTGGTATCCAAGCAGTAAATAGTGCTCCTATAGCAAATGCTGTTAAAGAAGGTGTTGAAACCGTAACACCAGTAGAAAATCCAGATACAATAGCAACTGCTATTAGAATTGGAGCACCAGTAAGTTCAGTTAAAGCTATGCGTGCAATTAAAGAATCTGATGGTACTGCTGAGACTGTAACTGATGATGAAATTCTTGCAGCACAAAAATATCTTGCAAGAACAGAAGGTATTGGTGTAGAACCTGCTTCAGCAGCTTCCATTGCAGGACTTAAAAAATTAGTTGAAAATGGTGAGATTGATCAAGGTGAACGTGTTGTATGTATTGTAACAGGTCATGTTCTTAAAGATCCTAATGTTGCAATAGAAGCATGTGAAGAACCTACTTCTATGGGTTCAGATCCTGATGAAGTAAGAAAAGTTATTAGAACTTTATAAGTTCTAATTTTTATATTTTTTTAGATTGAAAATTATTGTCTTTTTTTTTTAATTAATTTATTTTTTTTATTTTAGGTGATTATATTGATGATTATTATTACAGGAACACCAGGAACTGGAAAAACTACTGTTACACAGCTTTTATCTGATAAGATTAATGCTAAATTAATTAGTATAAATAGTTTACTTGAAGATTATGATTTAAATCTTGGAGTTGATGAAGTAAGAGGTTATAAAATAGTTGATGTTGAAAGTATGATTCCTATTGTTGATGAAATTAAACATAAATATTTAGATGAAATACTTATATTTGAAGGTCATCTTGCACAAGATTATCCTGGAGCTGATAAGGTAGTTATTCTCAGATGTGATCCTAAGATATTAAAAGAACGTCTCAGTAGTCGTAATTGGTCTGATAAGAAGGTTCATGAAAATGTTTCTGCAGAAATTCTTGGAATTTGTTCACAGGAAAGTTTTGATACATATGGTGATATTATCCAAGAAGTAGATACTTCAGAAGCTACACCTGATGAAATTGTTAATATTTTAATTAATATAATTGAAGAAAAAGAAGAATATTCATATGGTGATATAGATTACTTGAGTAAATATTTCACTTATCTTGATAATTAAGTGTATTATATTTATTATTTCTATATAAAATAATTACCTATTGAATTTTTTAATAATTTTTTCACATCTGATTTTATTGAAAAAAATTATATTTTCTATTATTTTTTCATATTTTGTTCTTTTTTTATACATAAATAAACCTAACATATTTAAATAATGTTTTATATAAATTATATTATTATTCTTAAGTTTACTATCTAGATTTTATGTATTCATAATTTCATTCCTTGCACTTAAGAAGAATATTCTATATTTTTTAGAGGATTAGATATTTTTGAGTAGAAGAAAACGACCTAATTGGATAAACACTATAGCACTAGAAAGGATGCGGATACTGTTTGAACAAGCAGAGAAGGAATTTTCCAATCACCCAGAACGATCTGATCGTTATGTTAAGTTAACTCGTAATATCTCTACTAAATATAATATACCATTACCTGATTATTGGCGAGGAAGGTTTTGTAAAAATTGTAATAAATTCCTTAAACCAGGAATTAACTTAAGAGTAAGACTTTCTGATGATAAAATATCAAGAAAATGTCTTGAATGTGGGGATTTAACAAAAGTTCCTTACACTCGTAAAAAATAGGTTAATAATTTATTTTATGGAGTAATGATAATTTGAGCAAAGTCCAGAGTAGAAAAGAAATAATGAGAAATTCTTTAAATGCAGTAGAAATTAATGTCGGAAAAAACGGTATTAATGATAATGTAATTGAAGAAATTAGACGTCAATTAAAAGATGGAGAAATTGTAAAAGTAAGATTTACTAGAAATGTTGCATCTAATAAAGATGAATTTTTAGAAAGTATAGTTACAGCTACAAAATCTAAATTAATTGATGTTCGTGGTAATGTTGCTGTATTATATAAGAGAAAATAAATCTCTAAAATCTATAGTAACCATTTAAAAACATTATAATTTAATAGGAGGCAAATTAAACCATGACAACAGCATATGATGTACCTGCTGACAGTTTAATTACCGAAGTAAGTAAAGATTTAAAAGAAAATGATAAAGTAAATGCACCTGTATGGGCACAATTTGTTAAAACAGGAGTTCACAAAGAACGTAGACCAGAAAATCCAGATTGGTGGTATGTAAGAACCGCTACATTATTAAGAAGAGTATATGTAGATGGTCCTGTAGGAATAAGCAGATTACAAACCAAATACGGTGGAAACAAAGATAGAGGAACTAACCCTGAAAAATTCAGAAAAGGTAGTGGATCTATCATAAGAGTTGCATTACAACAATTAGAAGAAGCTGGTTACGTACAACAAACCGAAAACGGAAGAACTGTTACACCAGAAGGTCAATCCTACTTAGATAACAAAGCAACTGAAATTATTAAAGATATTCCTGAATTATCAAAATATTAAGTTTAGTATAAAAAATTAAGGAGTTGTATTAAATGAGTGAACTTGACGATATTAGACGTAGAAGAATGGAAGAAATTAGACGACAACAACAAATGGCTGCTCAACAACAAGGAGCTTCTTTAGAGCAAATGCAACAACAAGAAGCAATGAGACAGCAATATGAAGAAGAGAAGAAAAGTGCGCTAAGACAAATCCTAACGCCTGAAGCACGTCAAAGACTCGCAAATTTAAGATTAACAAAACCTGAATTAGTTAATGGTATTGAAATGCAATTAATTAGTTTAGCTCAAGCTAGACGTTTACAAATACCTGTAACTGACGATGTTTTAAAACAAATCTTAAGAGAAACAACCAGTACTAAACGAGAAATTAATATCACAAGGAAATAAATTTAAATATAATATTAGTGAATTCATATGAAAACAGCTGTATTATATAGTGGTGGAAAAGATAGTTCATTAATGGCTGTTATATTAGATAAACTTGGCTATGATGTTGAATTAGTAACTGTTAATTTTGGAGTATTTGATTCAACTATTCCAGCAGTTCAATCAGCAAAAAATCTTGGTTTTAAACATAAAGTTGTAAATCTTGATAAGGAAATATTAACTACTGCTGTTGATATGATTATTAGTGATAATTTTCCTAATAATGGTATTAATTATATACATCATAGAGTTATTGAAATTTTATCAGATGATTATGAAGTTATAGCTGATGGAACTAGACGTGAAGATAGAATTCCTAAGCTTTTAATGTCTGAAATTCAAAGTCTAGAAGATCGTAAAAAAGTAGAATATCTTAATCTTACAGGAATTGGTTATAAGACTGTAAACAATATAAGTAGTAATCTATTTGATCTTCAAAAAGCTGAGAGTAACATTCATAATAGTTCTGATTATGAGATGGAAGTTAGAGTTCTTCTTGAAGAGAAAGGATATAACACTAATGAATTTTTCCCGAATCATATCCAATCAAGAGTTATAGGATGGAAAGAAAATGAGCAGAAATAAAAATTTACCTAAAAAAGTAAGATTAGCTAAAAAAACAAAACAAAACAGAAGAGTTCCTATCTTTGCTATGATGAAAACATCAAGAAAATTAAGAACTCATCCAAAAGCTAGACAATGGAGTAGAAGTAAAATTAAAGTATAATATTTTTTTATATAGTACTTTAGACTTTATATTTTATAGAAAACTTATAGGAGTATAATAAAATGGAAAGAATTTACACAATACCTCTTAGAGATGTTAAAAGAGTACCTAGAACAAAAAGGTCACCAAAAGCAATGAGATACATCAGAGAATTTATTCAAAAACATATGAAAGTTGAAGATGTAATTATCGATACAGCAGTTAACGAAAAAATTTGGGAAAGAGGACGAGAAAAAATTCCATCTAAAATTAAAGTTAAAGCTGTAGAAGAAGATGGAACAGTTGAAGTAACATTAGCAGATGAATAGATATTTACTAATTGCTAACTATGAGATTATTATGTTATCTAAATTCTTTATCATAAAAGATACGAGTTACTAAAGATTTAGATAATAATGTATACATGTAAGAGAACTTAATCACTTCTCACCTACTTAAATATATCTAGAATGTTTTTAGAGATGGGCATTTTATTTATATTGATACATATTTAATAGAAAATTAGTTCACAGATGGAGTGAAAAATATGATACAAAGATTTGATATTGATGGAAATCCTAATTTAGGTGTTTCTATTTTAGCAAAAGATAATATAGCTATAGTTTCACCAGGACTTCAGGATTCTTATATTAAGAGTATTAATGATACTTTACAAGTACCAATAATTAAAACACCAGTCTGTGGTAGTAATCTAGCAGGAGCATTAATGGCTGGAAATTCTAACGGTCTACTTGTATCACCATATGTCTTTTCACATGAATTAGATATTATTCGTGACCAAGATATTAATGTTGAAATCATGCCTGATTCATTAACTGCAATAGGTAATGTTATTGTGGCAAATGATAATGGAGCTATAGTAAATCCAAACTTATCTGAAGAAGCTATAGATGTTGTTAAAGATACTCTTAAAGTAGACGTTGTAAGTTCTACAATAGCTGGTTTAGATATTGTTGGTTCAGCAGTAGCTGCTACAAATAAAGGTGCTTTAGTACATCCTGATGCATCAGAAGAGGAATTAGATTTAGTAGAAGATGTTTTAGGAGTACCTGCAGAGATTGGTACAGTTAACCGTGGAGTTAAACTCGTAGGAGCATGTATCATTGCAAATTCTAATGGTGTCATTGTAGGAAATAAAACTACAGGACCAGAACTAGCAAGGATTGACCAAGTATTCAATTTATTTGAGGGATCATTATGAAAACAAAAATATATAGAGTAAAAGGAACATTATTAGATAGTGATAAAGATAAACCATTTACAAGAGAAATTAAAGGAATCAAAGAAGAAGATATAAAAGAAAAATTATATTCAGAATTTGGAAGTAAACACAGATTAAACAGAACCCAAATTATCTTTGATGAAATTACTGAAATTTCAGCAGATGAAGTAACTGACCCTATTGTACAAAGCTTATTATAAGTATGCCGTCGTACACCATTAATTTAAATGGAGTGTGAAACAGATGGATGATAGACAAAAATTAGAACAAATGGTTGCTGAAATCAATAAATTACAACAACAAGGTGAAGCAATAACTCAACAAATAGAACAGTTAAATATTTCACTTGGTGATATTAGATCAGCTGGTGAAGCTTTAAAAGGAATCGAAGGAGCTGTTGGAAAAGAGTTATTAATCCCAGTAGGCGCAGGATGTTTTATTAACGTAGAACTTAAATCTGAAGACATTGTTGTAGGTGTAGGTTCAGAAGTCGCTATCAAAAAATCAAGAGAAGAAACAGTTGAAACTCTTGATAAAGAAACAAAAGAAGTAGAAAAATTAATTCAAACATTAACCGAACAATTAACCAATATTAACGAATACATTGCAAAACAAAGACCTGAAGCAGAAAGATTAATGAAAAAAGCTGAATTACAATAAATTCAACTTATTTTCTACTTTAAATTATCACCTCCTCTTTTTATATAGAAACTTTTTTTTATAGTATTTATTTTTAAAATTAGAATTTTGTGTATTATTAATATTTTTTTCTAAAAAAGGATTTATTGGGGGAGAATTATTATATTGTAGGTGGTTCTATTCCTAGTTCTTTACAATATTTTTCTATTTCTTCATCTACTTTTTTCATTTCAATATCTATTTCTTTGAGTTGTTTTACTACTTCTTCTATGTCTACAGGTTCTTCTTCTTCGAATGTATCTACATATCTTGGTATATTAAGGTTATAATCATTTTCTTCTATTTCTTCTTTTGTTGCTTTATGTGAGTATTTTTCTATTTCTTCTCTGTTTTGATAGGTTTCTACTATTTTTTTTATATCTTCTTGTCGTAGTTTATTTTGATTTTTTACTTTTTCAAATTCTTGTGATGCATCAATAAATAGTATGTTATCTTCATTTGTTCTACATTTTTTAAGTACCATTATTATTGTTGGTATACTTGTTCCATAGAATATATTTGGTGGAAGACCTATTATTGCATCTATATAATTTAGATTTTTGATAAGATGTGTTCTTATTTTTTCTTCTGCTGCTCCTCTGAATAATACTCCATGTGGTAATACTACTGCCATTGTTCCATCATCACTAAGATGGTATATCATGTGTTGTACAAATGCATAGTCTGCCTTACTTTTTGGTGCTAGTTTTCCATATTCACTAAATCTTGGATCATCTTTAAATTTAGCATCTGATGACCATTTTGCACTAAATGGTGGATTTGCAACAATTGCATCAAATGTTTTATCCATAAATGATGGTTTTTCTAGTGAATCTCCATTTTTTATGTCAAAGTCATCATATGGTACATCATGAAGTATCATATTCATTCTTGCAAGGTTATATGTTGTTTGATTTAGTTCTTGACCATAGAAGTTTGATACTTTTTCTACTTCTTTTTTTTACTCTTAATAGAAGTGATCCTGAACCACATGTTGGATCATATACATCTTTTATTTTTGTTTTGTTTGATGTTACAATTTTTGCTAGTATTTTTGATACTTCTTGAGGTGTGTAGAATTCTCCAGCTTTTTTTCCTGCATCTGATGCAAATTGACTTATAAGATATTCATATGCATCTCCTAATATATCTCTTTCTGTATCATCTAGTTTAAAATCTATTTCTGATAGTTTTAGTAAAATTTCTGAGATAATTTTATTTCTTTCACTACTTTCTTTTCCTAATTTTGATGAGTGTAGATCAACATCTTCAAAAAGGTTTTCAAAATCATCTTCACTTTCTGATCCTACTGCTGATTCTCCTATTTTTTTAAGAGCTTTTTCCAGATCATCTAATATGAAATCTTCTTTATTTATTTTATCTATAATTTCATTAAATAAGTATTCTGGTTCAAGAAAGTATCCTATTCCACTAATAGCTTCTTCTTTTATTTCTTCTTTAAACTCGTCATC
>CAZHBQ010000046.1:0-11498 GCA_964530785.1 uncultured Methanobacteriaceae archaeon
CTTTGTTTTAGCTCTCATTATTATCTTAATTATTGCTACACTTGGAAAAAACATCCTTCATAACAATAAACATATATGTTTATTTGTTCAGGTGCTTCGCTTTTTGTAGCACATACTATTACCACCAAACCACACAATACAAGATAAATAGAAAATATTGCAATTATTATATAAAAATAAATAATTCAAAAAACATAAAAATATTTAGAATATAAGAAAATAGTCTCCACAAAACTTTTAAAAAAAATAAAAAAGATCAATTATTTAAATGATGACGTGTTTCAGATGAAAGGTATAAAAATAAACAAAAAAAATGCAAATACTATACGTAAAAAATTAATTAATGAAAACCAAGTTAACAGAGAATATAAACTCATAAGTGATGATGATAACGTTTACATACCACTAAAAAACCAATATGATACTACTTTAATTAACAACATCAAAAAAGATTATCCTATAGAATTAATTAATCATGACTTTCCAACAAATCAATATAAAGCTCGAAACTTTATTGAATATCTTAATGATAAAATACCTGAAAAACAACTTGAAGATATAAGAAAATCATTTGATATAATTGGTGATATTGTAATTCTTGAAATTCCTCCCGAACTTGAAGATAAGAAAAAAATTATTGGAGAAGCAGTTTTAAAATTCACAAAAAGAAAAGGAATATATTATAAAAAAAGTAAAGTTCAAGGAGTTATGCGTACACGTGAACTTGAATTTATTGCTGGTGTAGATAATCTTGAAACTATACATAAAGAATATGGTATTCGATTCAAATTAAATCCTTCAACAGTATATTTTAGTCCAAGACTTGCAACAGAAAGAGAACGTGTTGTAGAAGAAGTAAAAGAAAATGAAGTTATAATTGATTTCTTTGCAGGTATTGGATCATTCCCAATTAGCATAGCTCATAAAAAGAAAGCTAAAATATATAGTGTTGACATTAATCCTGAAGCATATAAATATGTAAATGAAAATATTAAACTTAACAAATTAGTTGGAGATGTTATTCCTATCCAAGGAGATATTAATGATGTTATAGTAGATCTTCCAAAAAGTGATAGAATAATAATGAATCTACCAGGTACAGCAAAAGAATTTCTTCCACTAGCAATAAATCATCTTAAAAATGGTGGTATACTAAACTACTATGAATTTGCATCAGATTATGATACAGTAATTAATAGAGTTAAAAAAATAGCACATCCTCGTAAAACAGAAGTTTTAAACATAAGGAAAGTTAAATCACAAAGTCCGGGAGTTTGGCATATAGCTCTTGATATTAAAATTAACTAAAAAAAGGAATATTATAAAGGTTTTTTAATTCCTTCTTCTGTAATTATTCCAGTAATTAGATCTGATTCTACAATATCAAATGCAGGATTTTCAACACAAGTACCTTCTCTTGCAACATATTTATCATTAATACATAAAACTTCATCATCTGATCTTTGTTCAATTGTAGTATCAAAAATATTATTTTCAAAGTCAAATGTACTTATTGGTGCTGCAACATAAAATGGAATATTATAATGTTTAGCTGCAAGAGCTACCATAAGTGAACCAATCTTATTTGCAACTCCACCTCTTGCTACACGATCAGCACCAATTACAACTTTATCAACCATACCTTTTTGCATTAAATGTCCTGCAGCTCCATCAACAATAACTTTTACAGGAATATTTTCTTCTTGCATCTCAAAAACACTTAACCTTGCACCTTGGAATAATGGACGAGTTTCATCACATATTACATTAATATTTTTACCAGATTCATGAGCTCCACGAATAACACCTAAAGCTGTACCATACCCAGCACAGGCAAGTGCACCTGCATTACAATGTGTAAGAATTGTATCACCATCATCAATAACAGTACTTCCAATTTCACCAATTGTTTTATTAATTAAAATATCATCTTTATGCATTTTAATTGCTGTTTTAACTGCAGTTTTTCCATTTTTAACTGAATTTAATACTTTATCAACAGCCCAAAAAAGATTTATTGCAGTTGGTCTTGCTTTTTTAATTTCTTCTCCAGCAATATTTAAATCTTCACCAGAAATCTCAGCTAAAGCCATAGCATATGCTGCAGATACTCCAATAGCTGGAGCTCCACGTACTTTCATAGTTTTAATAGCACTGATAACTTCTTGATATGTGCTACATTTACAATACTCAACTTTATGAGGAAGTATTGTTTGATCTAATAAAAATAAATTATTATCTTCCCAGTATAATGTTTCTATCATAAAAAAATATTCTCCTTCCATTTAATATTATATTAAATTATCAATAATTCTATATTTGAATAAAAAATAATAAATAGTTTATAAAAAAAAGTAAAATAAAATAAAAAAAAAGAAGAGTCATACTAATACTCTTAATAATGACTCTTTGGAACTAAATCTAAAGAAAAATCTTCACCATCTTTACCTGGAATACCAAAAGCATCAGCCCTACACTGAGTACATGCTCTAAAAACAGGAAGATACTCCTCAACTTGTTCTCTAACAGTACTTAATTCACCACAACCAGGTCTTTTAACATCCTTAAATTTATTTAAAGGAATAAGTGGTAAAACATTCATAATAGAAGCACCTTTTTGTTTAACAACCTTTGCTATTTCCATTATATGTTCATCATTAACACCTGGAATTAAAACACTATTAACTTTAACAATCACACCTAATTTAGATAATAGTTCAATACCTTCAAGTTGATTATTTAAAAGAATTTCAAAACCTTCTCTTCCATGATATAGCCTACCTTGATACTCTATATTATCATATATTTCTACACCAATATCTACATCAACAGCATTTACTGTAACTGTTACAGTCTTAACACCAACATCAGCAATCTGTTGAGCATAAAGAGGTAATAATAATCCATTAGTACTCATACATAAGATTAAATCTGGAAATTCATCTTTAACTTTTCTAAATAATTCTAAAGTATCACTATTTGATAAAGAATCTCCAGGACCTGCAACACCCACTACATTAATAGGCATCTTACTTACAGTATCACGTATATGTTCTATAGCTTGATCTATACTTAAAATACATGAACTAACACCAGGCCTATTTTCTGTATCATTAATAGTTCTTGTACAAAAACCACACTGAATATTACATTTTGGTGCTATAGGAATATGAATACGACCTACCTTATCATGTATCTTTTCATTAAAACATGGATGAGCCTGTGTTACATGAGCAAAATGACTCATTTTTTCATCAGACATTCAAACACTTCCAATAAATTAACTTCTAAATTTTAGTTTCATTTCGAACTTCTTCAATAATTTCTTCAAACTTTTTATCCCACTTCTCATCAATAATTTGATCACTACTCATAATACAAACCATATCTTTTTGACTAGCATTACGAGTTATACGGAAACCTTCAGGCATTATTCTAAATAAAGCATCATAAACTTTACGTTTAAGTTCTTTAGATGGATTTATAACTAAGAAATTTTCAGGATCTATTGTAGGATTAGATACTTCAATCTTATAACGGTCAGGCTGAGAAACATTTGCACGACCTTCTTCTTTCCATAAAACTCTAAGTAAATCTGGAAGATAATCTTCTTTTTCTACACGAATTTTTAAAATATCATTTTCATATTTAAATGATGCCATATCTTTTAAATAAATTGGGAAAGAAGCAGGTGCAAGTCTAATAACACCAATAAATAATGCTTCTCTAGGTTCTATGAAAATTTTAATTCCATTTATAGCTTTTGCTAATTTTAATTCCTGAAGAGTATATCTTAGAATAGTATCATATGCTTGAGCACCTTGTTCATCATAACATTCAACATACATTAAACCATTCCCCCATAAAATCTACTAGAACTTTTTACTATCATCAATATCAGTATCTTTAAGTCCAGAAACTAACATTGCAGCTCCAACAGCACCAATATATTGTGAATATTCAGGTACTACAATATCAATACCTCCAAGAACATCTTGAACAGCATCAACTAAACCACCAATTAATGAAGTTCCACCCACTTGGATTAATGGTTCACGAACATCAATCTCTTGTAATTGTTGTTCATATACTTGTTCTGCTACAGAATGACAAGCAGCACTAGCAGCATCCTCATTTCGAGCTCCACCTGCTAGAGTTGTTACCAAGTCTTGAATACCAAATACAATACAATAACTGTTTAAAAGAGCATTTTTATAATTACCTTTTCTTGCAAGTTCACCAAAGTCTGAAATATCTACACCTAAACGTCCACTAGCCATATCAAGGAAACGACCTGATGCACCAGCACAAATACCACCCATAGTAAAGTTATCAGGAATACCATTATTTACTGTAATAACCTTATTATCCATACCACCAATATCAAGAACTGTTGCTTCACCTCTTTGAGCACCAGCAAGATATACAGCACCTTTACTGTTAACTGAAATTTCTTCCTGAATAAGTTTTGCACCTAAAGCTTTACCAATAGTAATACGTCCATAACCTGTAGTTCCTATAGCTTCAATATCATCATATTTATAACCAGTTCCAGCAAGAGCTTCTTCTATAGCATCATTTGCACATTCAATAACATTTCCAGTTTTAACCCATCCAGTACCAATAACACTATCATTTTCCATAAGTGCAACTTTTGTTGTAGTTGAACCACTATCTATACCAAGAGTAAGACCTTCTTGTTTTTCACGAGCAAGAATACTTTTTCTTGAAACAATAGTTGAAAGTGCTTCCATACGAATATATAATTCTGAAGCTTTTGTATTTTCAGTAAATGAATATGTTACAACAGGTAAATCTGTATAATTCTGAATTAATTTACGAACCTCATACCTTGCAATAGCAGCTTCAGCACATCTAAAACATGTACATATAAATACAGCATCAGCTTCATTTTTACCTTCTACTAGAGACATTGCACGTGCAATCATTAACTTAAGACTTGAACTTGCACAATCTAAACCAAATTTTTCATATGCTTCATCAATTTCATCAAGATTTACATCAGGCAATACCATTTCAGCTCCAAATGTTTCAGCAGCTTTTTCAATCTCTTTTTGAACTCCACTATATTCTGTTCCACAAGATAATTGAGCTATTTTTATACTCATTAGATTAGTCCTCCTTCTCTGGTTTTTCTAAATTATCAAGAAATGTATTTATTTTATATACAACTTCAACAGTTTCATCACGTGATGTTGGAAAATCTAATTCAAGAATAGGAATATCTTTCTGTCTCATTGAAAACACTGTTAACTCACTACTTCTTGCACAACCAACACAACCAAAACCATATGGTGCTTTTGCCATTATAATTGCAGCTTCTGCATTTTCAATAATAGGACCAAAAATTGCCATTCTTCCACGAACACCAGATGGTACTTCAATAGCTGCATATTTAAGTCCTTTAATTGGATCTTCTTCTGTTATGTTAAATGGTGGAGCATCAATATCAGGACTTGTAACTTTATTATGCATTTCTTTTTGAATAACCAATGCTTCATGTCCCTTTCTTTCAACTAAATCTGCTAAAATCATAGAATTAGGTGGAAATACTGCTACTTTCATAATATAACCTCTAAAATTTTATTCTTATTTTATATTTAATTTTTTTATTCTGATCTATCAATAATCTCTTTAAAAATATTAAGTTCCATTTTTTTATCATGCATTTTATGATCATTACCTAAATTATTCTGCAAAACAATATCATCATTATTTAAATCTTGAAGAAATTTATTTGTTTTATTAATAATTTCAATTAAATCATCACGTGATGTTGGAAAATCTAATTCAAGAATAGGAATATTCCTCGATTTAAGTTCAAACTTTACAACCTCATAATGATTCTTACAACTAATACAACCAAATAAAATTAATTCATTTAAAGTATCATACATATGCTCACAAACTGAATCTTCATTTAAAATAATTGCAGCTTCTGCATTTTGAATAATATTATCTGAGAGTGATAAACGTCCAACAACACCAGAAGGTAATTCTGATGAAACATAATTTAATCCAGATAATTTTGTATAACCATCCATATTAAAAGGAGGCTTACTATAATCAAAATTATCATCACTACCAGATGAATCCTTACTGATAAGTTCATCCTCACAAATATTTGTAGAAGATAAATATTCATGACCATTTTTTGTAATTAAATGTACAAATAACATTGCAGCATCAGGTAAAACTGCTATTTTCATAAAAATATCCCCATGAAAAATGTATAAATAAAACTTAATTTTCTTCTTCTGACTCAACTTCTTCAATTACTTCTAAAAATTCATCAATTGAAACTTTTTTAGGCTTTGTTATTTCAACATGTTTTGGATGTTCTAAAGCATAACTTACATGAGGTAATAATTCATATTCTGCCTCTAACTGATGAAAACCTTCACGAGCACCTTTTCTTTTTGCTCTACATCTTCTTGGATCACCAACAGGAAAACCTCTTGTTTTTACAAAGATATGTGTTGGATCAAGTGTTCTTGCTTGCTCTACAGCTTCCATGACATATTCAGGTTTTCCATTAACATGAGCACCATAACAAGTTAAACGAACATTAATAGGTAATTCAAGAACATGTAAAAAAGTAACTAATTCCTTTGTACCTACAGCACATCCAGGACCTAAAACAATCATACGATTTATTTTATCCATCTCTTCGGATAATCTATATGTCCCATCACCCATTGGAATTTGACAAAATTGATTACCACTATCATTTTTCTTTGACATAAACTGTATCTCCTTCTTTAAATGCTTTGAGATTATCAAATCCACCAACAATTCTTCCAATTATATTAGTACCTGAAAATGCTTCACCTGTAGGACCAAATTCAGTATTATCAACAAAACGTATACCAATATTTCCAACATGTTTACATGCAGTATTACTTACACAAATATCCCATGCATTAACCATACCATCAGGTAATTTTTCAGGAATTAAACCTTTAGCTTCTTTATTTACTGCTTTAAACATGATAAGATTCATTTCACCAATAGCCATATTTACACGTAAATGTCCAACATCACCATTGAGTAATCCTGTTATTTTTCTAAAGTACCATACAGAACTTGGACTTTCATCTTCATATAATTCAATTTCAACAAAGTCTTCTTTTGGAACACCTAATGTTTTAATCTTCTGAGCTTTAGCAACATCTACAGTATATAATGGATCTTGAGCAACAATAACAGCATCATCACTAGTTAAACCATCACGTGTATGTTCAATACCTCTTTCTTCAAGATATTTATCAGCTTCATTTTGAGTAAGACCTACAGTGGAGATTTTTCCAGGATCAGTTAAAATTGTTATTCTATCAGTATTTTTTACAGTATCTAATAATTCCATACCTTTTGTTACATAACCAATTTCATTATGACTAGGAACTAAAATTCTACTTTCACGGTATATGTAAACTCTTCCTACACCATGACCCTGATTTCTTAATGTAACAGTTCCACGATTTCTTTTACCAACATTTTCAGAATCTTTTTCTAAACCTTTTAATGAATCATTTTGTATAAAAGTTTCTGATTCATAATCTACATAAAATGTTCCATCATCAATAATTTTAAGGAAATGTTCAAAAGATATTGGAGCATTTTCATTAGCTTTAACTTCCATATAGGTGTATAATTCATTACCTTCTTTAAGTTTTGTTGATAAATCAGTAACTTCTGCACTATTAATTATACTTTTTCTTTCAAGAACTGGTTCAATATCTACTATTTCATCAGTATTTTTAAGATTAGCAACATTTCTTTTTCCACCAACAATTCTTGCAAGAATTCCTTTATTTTCATTAGGAACACCATAAATTGCTTGATGTTTTGATTTAGATAATATTATATGAGTATTTTCATTTGAAAATCCGGATAAACTAACAATAACATCCCATCTGTTATATAAATACTCATCATTTGTAGGTTCTAAATTAGATACTATAGAACCTATTGCTGCTTCTTGAGATGAAGTCCACCTTATTGCAGAACCTATAAATTTTTTATAATTCTCCTTCCAGAAATTAGCTAAATTTTCAGCTTCATTAACTAACTCAATAATTATACTACCTTTTGTAGTAATAATTTTATACTTATTCACATGGCTTTCTAATTCTTCTCTACCTTCGATCAAAGCAATTACAGTGCCAGGAATATATGGAGCATTAGAAAGTTTTATAGCTTCCTCAATTGTTGAATCATCATCTAGATCTATTTCAACATTATTGATTTTTACTCGCATTTTTTCGCCTCAATAAAAAAATTATCACAAATATAAATGATAATATTATAATAATTCTTAATTTATATTACTATTTTTTTTAAGCGTCTTTCTATGATTTTTATTTATAATCTTTATAATATTAATATTATATTAATTCTTAAAAAAAGTAATTTAAAATAAAAAGTAAAACTAAAAAAAGAAAAGAAAAAATAAAAAAATAAGATAAAAATATTATTTATCTTCTTCAAAACCCATTATAATCTCAGAATTAAAATCAAATACAGTTCTAAGATCATTTTTATATGTCATAGATAATATATGATCATCTGTTACATGACCAATACATTGAGCATTAATATGAGCCTTATTAAGTAAACTAATTGTTTCATCAGTTGTATCTTCAGGAGCTGTTAATACAAAAGCACTACCTGGATACATTTTAAGCCAACTTATCCAGTCAATATCTGAAGGTTTTGGAATTGATTCAAGATCAATTTGAGCACCCATATTTGATGCTTCAAGTAACATTCCAAGAGTTCCTACAACACCAGGATTACTTATATCTTTTCCTGCTGTGACTAGATGTTTTTTACCTATAGTATTCATTATTTTTATTTGATCTTGAACATATTTTGGTGACTTATCACTTGTAGAATCCCAATTTATTTCAGTACCTGGATATACACTTCCATCAAGATCTATACCAACAATTACATTATCACCAAGATTTGCACCACAACTTGGAATTACATCACCTTTTCCAACAATACCACTAATTGCAACATCTAATGCATCATATGGTGTGTCAGGATGTGTATGACCTCCAACCATTGGAACTCCAAACTTCTTAATACCTTCCTTAATACCATCCATAATTTCTTCTACTGTAGCTGGATTTGATGATGATAATACATTAGTCATTCCCATAGGAAGACCACCCATAGCTGCAATATCATTAACATTAACAAGTACTGAACAATATCCAGCCCACCATGGATTAAAATCCATTAACGCACCCCAAATTCCATCAGTTGCCATTAACATTAATTGATCATTACCAATATCTATTGCTGCTGCATCATCACCAAATGCTAAATGCACATTACCTGATATATTATAAACATCTTTTAATTTTTCACGAACATCTGCTATTGAACTTTTACGAGTAACACCTTTAAATGTTCTTATTGACTCAATTATTTCACTATAATCAACCATAAAACTAATCTCCATTTAATTATTTTTCATTAAAGAATACTATTAATTACTCTATTAACTGTTTATCTACAAACTTATATTTAACACCTGATTTATCAATAATAGATAATAATTGATTTCTAAATTCTGATAAATCATTTATAATTAAAGAATTTTTAGAATTAAACAATTTATCATATACTAGTCTACCTATAATATCATCATATCCTGATTCAACTTGAATAATTAATGATTCATCATGTTTAAAACCTTCAAGAACAACTTTATCTAAATCACCATCAGTTATACCAATAATTGGAACATTAAATCTATATAAAATATCTGAAGAAAGAAGAGTTGTATCATCACCAATACTAACAAGGATATCAGCATCTTTATACTGGTATATATCATCAGCTGCATGATCTAAAAATACAGCTTCCAAATTAGTATTAATTTTATGTTCCATAACTCTTGGTTTAATATTACTAGATTTTCTTAAAAGTCCCGTTTTTATAATTGCTTTTGAAAGATCAACACTTCCAAGCTTTTCAAGTCCATGCTCTTTAATTGATCCACCTATTAATTCAACAATTTTATTATTTTCAGATACAATTACAAGATCATCACTAGTAGCTTTCCCAATAATTATTCCATTTAACATGATATTTTCACCAGAAGACACACCAGCAACTTTTCGTTCAATACGAACATTATCACTATTATAACCTGTAAGATCTTTAACCATACTTTTTACTTCATCTGAATCAATTATTGGTAAATTTAATCTACTTGAGATTTCTTTGATAAATGAATCATCTATATTACTACCCCACCTAATTATTGTACCATCATCCTCTCCAGGACGTTCAATTTGAATCAAATTAACTTCAGAATTAACATTACTTAAAACTTTATATCCAAAAGTATGTCCAGTAATTGTTGATTTTCCATAATTTAACAAAAAAAGAATATCAGTATCATGAGATAATAATTCTATTGATTGACTTGGAAGTAATTTCTTTTCAATATTGATAATATCTTCAAGATTTGAATCAATAACAGCAGTTCTACCCATTGTACCACCTAAACGACATGATACAACTCCATATTCTTTAAGAATATTTATAATTTTTAATGCATAACCTGAATCAATTATTCCAGGACCATGTACAATAATACCAATTTTTAAAGTCATACTATTTTATCCTATTAATGATTACTTCTTGCTTTTAAACGCTTTCTTATGATGGGTGAACCACATATATCACATATTTCATCATCACTATCTGATGAAAATTCTTTTCTACATCCTTTACAGATACGTTTCCATTCAATTGTCTTACTAATACCTTTAGTTCGTACAGATTTAAATTTAAGATTTAATAATTTTAACGTATTTTGCATAGAATAATCATCAGTAACTGTAATTACATCATGTCCTAAATTTTTATATTTAAATGCTAATGCTATAATATCTTTATCTGTGTCAGATAACCTCATTAAATCTCCACTAGATATTAATATTTCTTGGATGTATTCCTCATCAGCATATGTTACATCTTCAATTTTTATAATTCCTTCATCAATACAACGATTTAATACCATTTCAGTGTTTATATCTTTAATCTCAGATACTGTTGATGAAGTCATTATATTAAGTGAATCTTTAGAATAAAATCCATTAATTAATCCAGATGCATCTAAAATATATACCTTCATAATTTAATTTTCCTTTCTAAATTTTTTCTAAATAATTATATAATGTTATATTTTTTATTATTCTTTAGTATATTTTATTTTAATAATTATTTATTTATAGAAAAAAAGATAATATTAGTTTAAATATATAGATTAAATAATTCATTACTTTAATCATTGAAAAAAATAAATATGTGATAAAAATGCGTTTAAAAGAAATGGTAGGAAAAGAAGTTTTAGATGATAAAGCTAATATTATTGGTAAAGTCAAAGATATTGATATTGACACTGCTTCAAATAAAGTTAATTCATTAATAATAACTGATAAAAGTGGTAT
>CAZHBQ010000047.1:0-11269 GCA_964530785.1 uncultured Methanobacteriaceae archaeon
CATTATGTTTACAAATATTTTTTCATACTTTTTCATACTTTTTTTCAAATTCATCCTAAAAATCTAAGTATAATTTTTGTCAAATATATTATTAATTATAGAGTTGATTTAGATGGATATTTTTAAGAATATGAATAAAAAATTTTTATTTTTACCTGCTATCATTTCTTTTTTGATAACTTTAATTTTGGTATATAAGTTTACCTTTCCAATATCTTGGGATGTGTATTATCATATTCATATGGCTGATTTGTATATGGGTCAGGGATTAATTTTTTGGGATTATCAAACTGTAGCACCTTATGGTAGATTAATTATGTATCCACCTTTATTTCATTTAGTTTTAGGTTATATTGCTATATTCTCTGGTTTGTCATTGGTTGATGTGGCTAGATTTTCTCAGCCTTTTCTAGCTTTTTTATTAATATTCTCAATAACTTACTCTACATATATATTAACTAATAAAAAAATAGCTTTTATCACAGGCTTTTTAGGATTATTTAGTTTTGTAACATTTAATCGTGCAGTTATTTGTACTCCTGCAACAATAGCAATATCTCTTTTCATGATTTCATCTGTTTTATTTTTTGTAGGATTTAAAAATAATGATATTTACAAAATAATAATATCAGCATTATCATTGGGTTTAATTGCAAATTTACATATGGCAACATTGATGTTAACAGTAGGAGTTTTAAGTTTATATACATTAATTCAAATCTCACGACATAAAATAAATTTTAAATATCTTCTAATATTTATTTTCATAAGTTTAATTATTGCATTACCATGGTGGTTATATATTTATTTAAATTATGGACTTTATTTTAAGTCACTGGGTGGAAGTTCACTATTGTTGACTAATTTCTTTTTTAAATATTATGGAATTATTCCAACAGTATTAACAATATTTGGTTTTTATAAATTATTAAAAAATAAATCTGAAAAATCATTATTTTTAATTGTATGGTCATTATCTTTAGTTTTATTAAGTCAAGTTACATACTTAGGAATTACAACAGTATCAATAAGAATTTTAGAAATAGCAGCATATCCTTTAATAATAATAGCAGGTATTGGATTTGGGTATATTTATGATCATATTAAAAGTTTTAAAATAAAAAATATTCTCATAATCTTATTAATTATTTTCTCAGTATTATCTTCTATTATATATGTTGATAGTTATACTCCTGATATAATGGCCTCTGGCGATAAAAATACTACTTTAATTGATGAGAATATTCATTTTATAATAGATCCTGTTGGAACATATTATAAACCATCAATTATATCATCAAGGTATGGAAATTCAACTTTAGCTAGTGATAGATATGAAGTTATGCAATGGTTTATCAATAATACAAATAAATCATTATTAGTTTCTGAAGATTCAATTCTTGACACAATAATTGTTTCAACAAGTCAAACTCCTGTTGTTTATGGTGGATTTACTGAATCAATTCCAGAATATGTTGTAGATCCAGTACATATAATTCATAATCAATCAACAAAAAGTGAAATTCATGATTTAAACATAGGTTATATTCTCTTGAGAAAAAATACAAAAATTCCATGGTATGCAAATGAGGTATATCATAATTCTAACTATAAAATATGTGAAATTAATATAAATTAGGTGATTAGATGGTAGATTATAAAAAATATTCATTATTCTTTTTTGTAATTTTAATTTTAATTTTTGCTTCTTTAGTAAATACTACTAACACTGATTCAATAAATACAACTGAAAAATCCATAATTGTATCAGTATGTACTGGAAATATGCGGGCTTTAGAAACTGGAGTATCAGTATATGCTGGGTATAATGAAGTTCCTTTGATTTTATCGGATAAAACATTACCTGATCAATTATCATCATGGTTGCCTGGTTATATTAAAGAAAATAATATTGATAAAATAATTGTTGTTGGACCTGTTGATTTTAAACAATTACTTAATTTTTATATGATGGGTGTTAATGTTGAACAAATCAATGGAAATTCAATATCTGAAATATTGACAAAAATTGCTGATAATACATTAGATAAAAATAATGATACATTAATTTTTTCTGCTTCAGATCATATGGCTGGTTTACTTGGAGCATATACAAAAATACCAGTATTTATGACAGCATCAAATAGTACATATGAATCATCAAAAAATTTAGATTCTAATTATAAGGAATATATTAAAACACATAATATTAAACATGTAATTATTGTAGGTAATCTTCCTGAAACACTTAAGGATGATCTAAAGGAATTTAACTTAACAATAGAAGAATTAGGTGGTTCATCATCAACAGAAGTAAGTAAAAATGTTAATAATAAACTTAAATCATTAGGTTATATTAATAATTCATCAGTAACATATTATGGTTTTTATGGAGAACTTCCAACAGTCATTCCAATGGCAGTTAAAAATAATGCTATGATGATTGAGGATTCATCAAATCAGGGTGATGTGTTAGATTATCTTAAAGAAAATAATGTAACAAGTGTGTATTTTACAAGAAATAAAGAATCAGATTATATTCAAATGGAAGAAGAGGATTATATTTCATCAGATATAATAAAAGAATTTGAAAATAACAATATTTCTGTCAACTATCTTACTAAAAATAGAACTTTGGATGAAGCAACAGGACTGTATGATATGAAAATAATAAGTGCAGAGAATATGATGAATAAAAATATATTAAATGAAACTGCTGATTCATATAATATAGTAAAATCAAAACCTCCATTATTAGAAATACTCAATTATCCAAACTGGGAGGATTCAAATAATATTTCAGTAAGTACTCATGAAAATAATTATAATAATTATACAGTTAATTGGAGTACAATTCATCCATATCAATATATAAAAAATAATGAAACATCGTATTATATAACATCAAATACTGGATATGAGTATATTTGGACTTATTCAAATCTATCTTGGGATGTGGAGTATATTTATAAAAATAATTCATATTATCATGTAAAATGGATTGAAAATGAAAATAATAGTTGGACTGAAATTCATCCTGATACGTATTATACATGGCAATTTAATCAAGATATATGGTATTGTTATGATAAGAGTTCTAAATTAATATATACTATAAAAAAAGTATAATTATAGATAAAAGTATATTTTTATAAAATTAAAGATTATTATATAGTATATTTAAAGAAAATATTTTTTTATTTTTCTTTTTTAGTTATTTCATAATTTAAAATTAAGAGGAGAATCTAGATATATGAAACAATTATTCGGAACATTTGGTGTAAGAAGAGTAGCTAACACAGTATTAACTCCAGAATTTGCATCAAAAATAGCAGCAGCTTATGGTACAAAAGTAAAAGGAACAATAGCAATAGGTTCTGATCCAAGAACATCATCAGAAATGATAAAACATTCCGTAACAGCAGGTTTATTATCAGTAGGTTGTGACGTAGTAGACTTAGGAACATTACCAACACCTGCTGTTCAATATGCTGTAAGAAAATATTATGATGGTGGAATTATGGTAACTGCTTCACATAATCCTCCAAAATATAATGGATTAAAATTATTAGATGCTGATGGTATAGGAACTCCTGATGATCTAGAAGAAGAAATTGAAGACATATATTTCAATGATAAACAAGAACGAGTTTCATGGGATAAAATAGGAAATGCATATAAACGTGATATAATTGATGAATATATTGATGAAGTACTCAAAAGAGTAGATGTAGAATCAATAAAAAAAGCAAATTTAAAAGTAGTTCTTGATTGTGGTTCTGGAGCAGCATGTGGAACAACTCCTTATATTATAAGAAAATTAGGTTGTGAAATAACAACTCTTAATTGTCAACCAGATGGAGCATTTCCTGGAAGAAATCCTGAACCTACAGAAGATAACTTAACAGATTTAATCGATGTAGTAAAAGCAACAAATGCTGATTTAGGAATTGCTCATGATGGTGATGCTGATAGAACAATATGTATTGATGAAAAAGGTCAATTTGTTTTTGGAGATAAATCTTTTGCTCTTGTAGAAAAAGCTATGCTTGAAAAGAATAATGGTGGAAAAATTGTTACAACAGTAGCTACAAGTAATGCAATTGCAGATATAGCTCTTGAAAATAATGGTGAGATAATATTAACAAGAGTGGGAGATCTTGTCGTAGCACGTAAACTTCAAGAAGTTGATGGTTTATTTGGTGGAGAAGAAAATGGTGGTTTAATATTCCCAGACTTTGTATATGGAAGAGATTCAGGTCTTGCAACTGCAATGATTCTTGAAATCATAGCAAAAAGTAAAAAACCATTATCTGAATTAATAAATGAATTACCAACATATTTCTCTGAGAAAAGAAAAGTAAAATGTCCTGATGATAAAAAACAACTCGTTGCTGAAGGTATTATAAAAGATACAACAGAATATGAAGTTGACACAACAGATGGTGTTAAAGTAATAACAGAAGATGGATGGGTGATTATAAGACCATCAGGTACAGAACCAATTTACAGATGCTTCTCAGAATCAAAAACAAAAGAAAAAGCAGCTCAATTAGCAGATTGGGGAATGACTTTAATAGAAAAATATTTAGATTAGAATAAACTTTTTTTTCTTTTTTTTTACATTTTTTATTATTTTTACAAAAACAAATTAAAAAAATACTAATATTATGGATATTAATAGTATTATATTAATAAATTTTTCAATAACATATTCATACTTTTTTAATTTGAAACTTAATTCATATTGATTGATTAAATTATTTAAGGAGGAATTTTTATGGCTGATATTCAAAAAGAAATAGCAAGTCGAGTTAAAGACATGAGGGAAGTATGTGAAATAAGTGCAGAAGATTTATCAAAAGAATTGGATGTACCTTTAGAAACATATGATAAATATGAATCTGGTGAAATTGATATTCCCGCAAGTATACTCTATGAATTATCATTAATTTTCAACGTAGATACAAGTTTATTACTTACTGGAGAAGATACAAGAATGAGTGTATTTGCAGTAACACGTAAAGATAAAGGGGTAAGAATAGATCGTAGAGAAGCATATGACTATGAAAATCTCGCATCTAATTTTACACATAAAGCAATTGAACCATTTATCGTAACAGTAACACCACGTGATGATAATTATATTCCAGAACCTAATTATCATAAAGGACATGAATTTGTGTATGTTCTTGAAGGAAAATTAAGAATTTATATTAAAGATAATACAATTGACTTAGAAGAAGGAGATTCAATATACTTTGATTCATTACATAAACATTCAATGGTAGCAATAGGCGATAAGAAAGTTAAGTTCCTTGATGTATTAAATAATCTAAAAGGTGAATAAATGACTTCTTTATTAAATGAATATGTAGAAAGAACAGAATTTGATTCTTATGAAGATTTTAATGAAAATTTAAAAATAAATGTACCAGAAGATTTTAACTTTGCATATGATATTGTAGATAAATATGCACAAATAGATCCAGATAAAGTAGCTTTATCATGGTGTGATGATACAGAAGAAAAAGTATTTACATTTAATGATCTTAAAATTTTAAGTGATAAAGCAGCAAATTTCTTCCAATCATTAGGAGTAACAAAAGGAGATAGGGTACTTTTAACTCTTAAAAGTAAATATGATTTCTGGTATTGTATTCTTGCATTACATAAATTAAAAGCAATAGCTGTTCCAGCAACACACATGCTTAAACCAGAAGATATTGAATACCGTATACAACTTGCAGGAATTAAGACAGTAGTGACAATTCGTGAAGAAGGAGTTCCTGAAAGATATACTGAAGTAGAAAATACTCTTGGTGTAAAATTAAATAAAATTTATGCTGGAGATACTCCTATGGAAGGATGGTATGATTTAAGACGAGAAATTGAACAAGTATCTTCAAAATTTGAAAGGCCAGTATATGAAGATGATTCTGTAGAAGATACATCAGTTTTATTTTTCTCATCAGGATCAACAGGACAACCAAAAATGATTAAACATAGTTTTGGTTATCCATTAGCACACATTGTAACTTCAAATTACTGGCATCAAGTAGTAGAAGGAGGATTACACTACACTATTGCTGATACAGGTTGGGGAAAAGCATTATGGGGAGAAATATATGGTCCTTGGATTTCTGGATCTGGAATTTATATTTATGACTTTGAAAGATTCCATCCATATGAAGTATTATCCAAAGCATTAGATCATAACATAACTACACTATGTTGTCCACCAACAATGTATAGGTTCTTCATAAAAGAAGATATTGAAAATCTTGATTTTTCTTCATTAAAACATGCAACAACAGCTGGGGAACCATTAAACGATGAAGTATTTTATAAATTTAAAGAACTAACAGGTTTAAGTATAAGAGAATCATTTGGTCAAACAGAAACTGTAGCAACAATAGCAAACTTCCCATGGTTAGACATAAAACTTGGGTCAATGGGAAAACCTGCACCATTGTTTAATATTAAATTAATAAATAATGAAGGTAAAGAATGTGATGTTGGAGAAGAAGGAGAAATAGTATTTGACATATCAAATGGATACCCATTAGGTCTTTTTAAAGGATACTTCAATAATCAAGAAAAAACTGATGAAGCAATATCTGAAGGAATATATCATACAGGAGATTCTGCATGGATGGATGAAGATGGATATTACTGGTATAAAGGAAGAATTGATGATGTAATCAAAAGTTCTGGATATAAAATTGGCCCATTTGAAGTAGAAAGTGCTCTTTTATCACATGAATCAGTTCTTGATTGTGCAGTAACAGGAATTCCACATCCAATAAGAGGACAAATTGTAAAAGCAACAATTGTTTTAAATGAAGGATATGAACCATCAGATGAATTAACAAAAGAAATTCAAAATCATGTAAAACAAGTAACAGCACCATATAAATATCCAAGAGCAATTGAATATGTTGATAGTCTTCCTAAAACAATTAGTGGAAAAATAATGAGGAAGAAAATCAGATTAGCAGATGAAGAAAAATATAAAGAAGAATAATTCTTCATCTTTACTACTTTTTTTTAGAAATTTTATTTACTCAAGTAAAATTCTCAATTACTATTTTTTTTTATAAAATGATATAAAACTAAAAAAATTTAAAATATAAAAAAAAGATTATTTAAAAAAGGGGTTTAATTTATTGATGTCTTTGTATTAATTCATCAAAAACATCATCAATAGGTATTCCTTTGTATGCAAGGTCTACTAAAATAAAAAAGATAAGATCAGCAGATTCATGAACAAGATCTTCATTATTCTTAGAAGCTAAAATAACTTCAGTTGCTTCCTCACCTAATTTTTCAAGTATTTTATCTTCTGCTTTTTTATCAGAATCTTGCATAAGTTTTGAAGTAAAAGAATCAATTGGATTTTCTTTTCTGTCAATTAGTGTATTATATACTTCTCTTATTATTTCATCTTTCATAAAATTCACTTCTTAATTGTTGTATTTTTTTCTCTTAAACTACCTGTCATAGCAATAAGTGGATGTTGAGCATCAGAAATAATTTCAATATCATCAATAGTAAATATACCATTATTTTCAGCAGTCTTTTCAACACCTAGTTTTAATTTTTTATTTAAATGTATAATGTTAGCAGTAAGTTCATCTTCACCCATTTTATGTGAAGCAACTAATCTGTGATGACCATCAATAACTAAATATTTACCATCATCTTTTTCAACAACGATAATTGGTTCTGCAAGACCTCTTTCGATTTCATATCTTCTTCCTTGAAGTTCATCAGCATATACTTTATCTTGGGTTGGTTTTAAATCATTAATTTTAATTTTTTCTTTAGAAAGTGATGTTTTTATATCATATAGTTGTTCTAAAGTTTTTCTAAACTGGTTTACTTTCTCAGGAGTTGATCTTTCAATATGTGAACGTAATATATCGGTATTTGTTATAATTCCTAAAACTTTTTTGTCTTCATTAGCTACTGGAAGTCTAGATATTCCTAGACGAAACATAACTCTAGAAGCATCATTAATTGATAATTCTTCATTAGCAATAACAATATCTTTGGACATCATACCGTCTACAGTAGGAGTAAGATCTCTTATAAGAAGATCAGAAGCAGTGATTATTCCCACTATTTTATCGTCTTCCTCTACAGGAAATCCATCATGACCTGTCTTTTTTATAATATTTTTTATTTCACTAATAGGCATAGATGGAGTTACAGTGATAACATCACGTGTCATGTAATCTTTTACTTTTTTATAATCACTCATATTATTATCTCCTAACTAGTTATTATAAAAAAATTAAAGAATATTAGATTATAATTGATCTAATTTTTCTCTAATCATTTTATTTGTTTCTCCAGCATTAGCTTTACCTTTAGTTAATCTCATTACTTGACCAACAAGGAAGTTAACAGCATTTTCTTTTCCATTTTTATAGTCTTCAATAGCATTAGGATTGTTATTAATAGCTTCATCAATAGCATTTACTATAGCATCATCTTCAACAACACCAATAATATCCATTTCTTTACCAATTTCAGTTGGTGTTTTATCATTATTTGGCATTTGTTCAATAAGTTTATGTGCTGCTTCAGGAGTTACTTGTTTAGAATCAATTAAGTTAATTAATTCAATAATATCTGAAGGTGTAATTTTACTTTCAGAGTATTGTATTTTATTGTAATGTAATACACGTTTTAATTCATCTCTCATTAATCTAGCTGCAACTTTTGCATCAACTTCTTTAGATACTTCTTCAAATGCATCAGCTAATTCTAATTCTGAAGTAAGTACTTTTGCATCAGCTTCATCAATTCCATATTCTTCTACAAATCTAGCAGTTTTAAGATGTGCTGGTTCTGGCATGTTTGCTCTAATTTCTTCAACATGAGCTGGATCAATTTTAAGTGGTGGAAGATCTGGATCAGGTATGTATCTGTAATCATCTGCATCTTCTTTTAATCTCATAGGAACTGTGATCATTTGGGATTCAAGATAAGCACGAGTTTCTTGTTGAACTTCTCCACCTCTACGAAGAATATTTTTTTGTCTTATTAATTCAAATTTAAGAACTTTATATGCTCCTCGTATTGAGTTAACGTTTTTAACTTCTGCTCTTTTTCCACCTTCAATGGAAATGTTAACATCAGCTCTCATTGTTCCTTCTCCACGAGCACAACCACTGTAATTTAATACACGAATTAATTCATTTAAGAAATTTCTAGCTTCTTCTGGTGATTTCATATCAGGTTCTGTAACAATTTCAATCAATGCAATACCTGAACGATTGAAGTCAACAGTTCCTCTATCAGGTTTATATTGTCCTGGATCTTCTTCAACGTGAATTTCATGAATTCTTACTCCATTTAATTCACCATTAATTCCTACAGGCACTGATGTTCTTTGATATCCACTTGATAAATCAGCATAATCATAATGTTTTCTCATGAAATAAATTATATCTTCAGAAATTTCACAACCAAGCATTAATGCTACTTTAATAGCATTATCTAAAGCATATTGGTTTGGTGGATATGGTTTTGCACCTGGTTGGTTTAAACATACATGACATATGTTAGTGTTGTTTGGTGCTGATTGATAGTTTGTAGGACAACTACAAAATAGTTTTGAATTTGTATCTAATTGTACGTGGATTTCTAATCCACACATCATATCTGTAATAATGATTCCTCCCAATGATTATAAATAATCTTTTATTAAAATAATATTTTCACTTAATTATTGTTATTAAAATAAAATTATCGTCTATGTTTATATTTTTATACTTTATTAATTTAAATTTTTATATAATTTAATTTTTTTTATTATTTAATATATAAAAAAAATATTTTAAAAAAAGAGTGGATGTTATGTTATATTTTTTTAATATCAATATTATCATAACACATGTCAATGTATCTTTGAATAAATGGATCTAATTCAGGTCTTAAATTGTTTTCACTCTCAAGTAAACTCATGTCAGAGAAACTTCCTTTAAGTTTACGATCTGCCCAGTATACTTCTTCTTCAACTCTTTTACCAAAACGATTACCATACATTTTAAATAATGGGAATTTGGTAAGTCCATTACTTCCAGCTTTAAGAAGTACTCCAATGTTAGCAAGATTATCTGTCCATGTTCCTGTTATAATTTCAATATCAGGGAATCGTATCCTTACACTAGCAACAATACTTGCGTAATATAATGATGAAGGTTGTGGTGTTAGATGGTATTCTGTATCTGGATGTGGATTTAACGAATAGAAAATTATACGATCAATATCTAATTCTTCTATAAGATTAAATAAATCATTTAAATGTTCGATTTCTTCACCTAAACCGATAATTATTGTTATTGCTTTTTTAAAACCTAGTTGATCAGCTTCAATTAACATTTTTTTAATATCATCTATAGATTTGCTTGGACATATTTGGTTATGAAATTCTGGATTTGCTGTTTCAACAGCACCTGTTATACCAACTATTTCTTCACCATATTGATCTAGTTCATCAGTAATTCCAATATTTAACCATACTGGGTTATCTGTTATGTCATATATTGTTTGTGAAATTTCTTGAACTTCGGATGTTGAATAAATTCCATAGCCTCCAGATAAAAATTCTATATTCCATCCCATACGTTTGGTGAGTTCTGCTTCTGCATAGATTCCTTTCACATGTCTTTTAGCTTTTTCTGGGTTTTCAATTCTATCTTTTTGTGAAGACATATAACAGAATTTACAATCTCCTTTTTCACACCACCATGATAAGAAAATAGCTCTTTCAAGACTAATTTCTTTTCCATGTTTTTTTTCAGTTATTTGATTTGCTTTTGTGAGAAGTTCAAATATTTCTTTATTTTTTATTTTTTCAATTAAATCCATTTATTTTATTTCTCCCTATTTCTATAGCATTCTATACTTTATTATTTATTTTTTATTAATTATAAATGTCTTTATTTTTCTTATTTAGATTATTTTATAATTTTTTTAATATTTTTTATCTAATTTTAATCTTTTTTATTCCTTATTTTCTTTTTTAAACGTATTTAATCGTATTATTTTATTTCATAATATTGAACCGTTATATTTATATATGATGAAAACAAACATTATATTGTGCCTTGAAAACAATTATTCTTATTCTAAAAAAGTGTTTGATAGGTAAGTTTATATATAAGAAATTATAGATAAATTATTGTAAGATAAAAGTCGTGCCGTCGTGGCTCAGTAGGTAGAGCGTTCGGCTGTTAACCGATTGGTCACAGGT